>JAGQIB010000370.1:0-3223 GCA_020431545.1 Gemmatimonadota bacterium | reverse complement strand
CCGGACGAGGACGCCGGACCGCTCGTGTTCGCGATGCTCGACGCCGGACAGGACTTCGCCACGCGGCGTCGACTCGCGCGCGTCTTCGCCACGAGCTCTTCGCCTCATGCCGCCGTGGGTCTTCTCGCCGCCCTCGGCGACGCGCGGTTCGAGGTGAGATTCCGCGCCGGGGTCGCGCTCGCGCGCATGCACGAGCGCGCGCCGGACGTGCCGCTCGATCCGCGCGACGTCTTCGCCGCGATCGAGCGCGAGTCGCGCGTGAACCGCCACGTGTGGGAGAGCAATCGCCTGCTGGACGAGATCGAGCCGAACGAGTCGCCGTTCTACGACGAGATCCTGCGTTCGCGCTCGTCGCGTAGCCTCGAGCACGTGTTCAACCTGCTCTCGCTCGTCGTCCCGTCGCCCGCGCTGCGGGTGGCGTACCGCGGACTCCACGCGGAGGATCCGAAGCTGCGCGGCACCGCGCTCGAGTACCTCGAGCAGATCCTCCCCCCCGCCGTGCGCGAACGCCTCTGGCCGTTCCTCGACGACGATCGGGTCGCCCGCGGCGCCACGCACGGGCTCGACGATCTGATGGAATCGCTCCTTCGCTCACATGAGTCGATCCAGGTCGAGCTCGAGCGGCTTCGCCGTCGCGACACGCCGCCCGAGCCCGCCGACTGATCGAGACGGACGCCGTCTAGCGGACCACGAGAAAGCGTCGGGTCGCGTTGTGTCCCGCCGCGTCCAGCCGGAGGAAGTATCCGCCGGTCGCCCAGCCTTCCACGTCGAGGCGAACCGAGTGTTCCCCCGCGCTCCGGTGGCCCCGCTCGATCGTCTGCACGCGCCGACCCGCGACGTCGAACGCCTGCAGCGTCACGTCGGCGGGCTCACGCAGCGTGTAGTCGATCGTCGTCGCGGCGCGCGCGGGATTCGGGCGCGGCACCGCGAGGCGAACGGCGTTCCGTTCCGCCTGAAGCTCCGCGACGCCGGTCGGGTCCTCGCTCCCGATCTCTCTCATCCAGACTCCCCGACCGAACGTCCCGGCGACGACGTAGAACCGTCCCGACGTGGTCAAACTGTCCACGGTGGCGAAGTCCGTCACGATGTTCGCCTCGGGCATGCCGTCGTTCCAGCGCAGCCAGGTCGTCCCGCCGTTCGTGGAGCGGAAGCAACCCATCTCGGTGCCGAGATAGAGGCGCTGCGGATCCGTGGGGTGCTGCACGAGATCCCCGACGGGAACGCCCGGCAGATCCCCGGTGACGTTGCTCCAGGTCTGACCGGTGTCCGTCGTCCGGAAGATCTGCTGCCCCGGCGTCATGCCTTCCATGAGGATGTACGCGTCCTCCCGCACGAACGTCGGCGCGACGATGCGGCGAATCGTGCCGGACACCGGCAGCGACGCGGAGCGATCCACCCACTGGAACTGCGGCCCCTCGTACACCCACAACCCGCCCGCGGTCCCGGCCCAGACGTTCGAGCCGCCCGGGGTCCACTGCGAGACTTCCAGGCTGAGCACGGTCTGAGGCAGCGCCGAGCCGAGGGAGTCCCACGACGCGCCGAAGTCGATGGATCGATACACGCGATCGAGCGCGCTCGTGTACACGTACACGGGCGCCACGCGGTCGTGGAGGATCTTCGTCAGCCACTGCTGGTTCGGGATCACTCCGGTCGCGGACACGTTCCACGTCACGCCGCGGTCCGTCGTGCGGGTCGGCGGGAACGACCAGGCGCCGCCGCGCGGTCCCCACGTGGCCCAGACGTTCTGCACCGGAGACGCGACGTCGATCGCGAAGTCGGAGCCGTCCTGCGGGATCTCCTGGTCCCAGGTGCCGCCGCCGTCGGTCGTCATCGAGATCCCGTTGTCCTGCGCTCCCCCGCCCATCACCGCCGGCTCCAGCGCGCCGACGTCGATGTTGTAGTACTGGACCGTGGGCAGGAAGTCGGCATCGCTCGCCCACGTGAGGCCGCCGTCGTTCGAGTAGCAGAAGCCGCCGTCGTGCCCGACCCACACGTCGTCGGCGTTGTGCCACAGGATCGCGTGCACGTCCGCGTGCATGTCCGGATCCATGATGCGGGTCCAGCTGTTCCCGCCGTCGCTCGTGCGCCAGCACGTCACGCCGCCCACGATCACCTCCAGCGGGTTCGCCGGGTTGACCGCGATCGCGTTGTCGTACCAGCCCTGGTTGTCGAAGAAGTTCTCGGGCGGCGACACGTCGGCCCAGTTGAGACCGTCGCCGGTCGCGTAGACGCCGAGAAGCTGGTTGTTGTCCGCGCGCGCGATCGACGCGTACCCGCGAAACGGCAGATCCGGGTGGATCGTGAGCGCCACCCGACCGACGTTCGTCGTCGGCAGGCCGGCATTGAACATCTTCGTCCAGTTGTCGCCCGCGTCGGTCGAGCGGTAGATGCCGTCGTTCCACCGCCCGGCGTACATGATGTCCGGATTGAACGGCCACACCGCCACGTCCGGAACGTTCTGGGAGATCTCGTAGGTCCAGTTCGCGCCGTTGTCGATCGACTTCGCCATCCCGTGCGTGGTCGCCACCAGGAGATGCGTCGGCTGTCCGGGGACGTAGCGCACGCGGTAGATCCCGGTCGGCTGCGTCGGGAGGGGAAGCGGTACCGGCGTCCAGTCGACGCCGCCGTTCGTGGTCTCCCACAGGCCCGTCCCGGAGCGGACACCGTACTCCCCCGTTCCCACGAACAGGTGATTCGGATCGTTCGGATCCGTCGCCACGCTCCCGATCGCCTGCGAGTTCAGCGACTCCGTGAGCGGAACCGGAAAGATGAGGAAGTACTCCCAGAGGCCCCCGCTCGCGGAAGCGAAGCGGAGTGCGGGGCCATTGAAGTCGAGGTCGAGCAGGCGCCCCGAGTAGCGCGCGCCGGTCGACGGAACCGTCATGCCGTAGGGCCCCTGGGACACCCACGCGGTCGCGCCGCGGGCCGGCGCGGGCGCGGCGGGGGTCGCCCGGACGTCTCGCCAGACGCGGTCCAGGACGTCGCGGGGCAGTACCGCTTGGTGCGGGGCGTGCCACCGCGCGAAGTACTCGCGCTCGCGCTCGGGGCCGTCGACGTCGCGGGGCTCGGGCGCTTCTCCCGGTCGAGGAGCGGCGTCGGCGGGATCGGGCGCGATCGCGCGCGGCGGGATCGCGGGCTTGGCGGTCCCGTCCGCGGGACGGGCCGGGCCGGCGGCTCCGAGCACCGCCGCGAGGAGCGCCGCGGCCACGAGACCACGGCGAGA
>JAGQIB010000369.1:4653-4810 GCA_020431545.1 Gemmatimonadota bacterium | reverse complement strand
GACGCGCAAGCCCAAGAAGGCGTCCGGTCAGATGATCGTGAAGAGGAGGAAGTAGGATGGCTCGTTCGCTGAAGAAGGGCCCCTACGTGGTCGAGAGCCTCGCGAACAAGGTCGACGCCATGAATCGCGCGGGCGACAAGAAGGTCATCAAGACCTG
>JAGQIB010000369.1:0-4567 GCA_020431545.1 Gemmatimonadota bacterium | reverse complement strand
ATGGTCGGCCACAAGCTCGGCGAGTTCGCCCCCACCCGGACCTTCCGCGGTCACGGTGGCAAGGCGGACAAGGCCAAGGCCAAGAAGTAGGCCGGGGAGATTCGAATGGAAGCGACGGCGAAAGCCATGCACGTACGGATCGGTGCCCGGAAGATGCGCCTGGTGGTCGATCTGATCCGGGGTCGCAGCGTGGAAGACGCGCTGATGATCCTGCAGGGAACGCAGAAGAAGGCGTCCCCGATCGTGGAGAAGCTGCTTCGCTCCGCGGTCGCCAACGCCCTGTACGTCGGCGAAGAGGAAGAGGAAACAGCGCACCGCCCGAACATCGACGACCTGATCGTGAAGAAGGCGTGGGTGGACGGTGGTCCGATCATGAAGCGGTTCCGTCCGCGGCCCATGGGGCGCGCGAACCGGATCCGCAAGCGCACGAGCCACCTCACGATCGTCGTGGGGACCAAGGTCTCGCAGCGCCGCGCGCGTTAACCGGGACCCGAGGAGGAACCGTGGGACAGAAAACCCATCCGGTCGGTCTGCGTCTCGGGATCGTCAAGACCTGGGACTCCCGGTGGTTCGCCGGTCGCGACTACCCGGATCTGCTCGAGGAAGACCTGACCATCCGCAAGTACCTGGACCGCCGCCTGTCGCAGGCCGGCGTGTCACGGGTCGTCATCGAGCGGAAGGCGAACAAGCTCACGATCGTGATCCACACCGCGCGTCCGGGCATCGTGATCGGTCGCAAGGGCGCGCAGGTCGACCAGATCCGCGACGAGCTCCAGGCGGTGACCGGTCGCGAGGTCTACATCGAGATCCAAGAGGTGGACAAGCCCGAGGTCGACTCCCGTCTCGTGGCCGATCACATCTCGCGGCAGCTCGCGCAGCGCGTGGGCTTCCGTCGCGCGATGAAGAAGGCCGTGAGCTCGGCGATCCGTCGCGGCGCGCTCGGCATTCGCGTCGAGTGCTCGGGACGCCTCGGCGGCGCGGAGATGTCGCGTCGCGAGACGTACCGCGAGGGCCGCGTGCCGCTCCACACGTTGCGGGCGGACATCGACTACTCGCAGGTGACGTGCCGTACGACGTACGGAACGATCGGCGTCAAGGTGTGGATCTTCAAGGGTGAGATCCTGGCGAAGCCCGGCCACGAGAAAGAGCATGCCATGGGCATGGTGCCGGGCGGCGGAGGAGTCAACTAGTCATGCTGATGCCGAAGCGCGTCAAGTGGCGCAAGCAGCAGAAGGGAAGGATGGGCGGGTTCGCCTGTCGCGGAGCCAAGATCGATTTCGGCGAGTACGCCCTGCAGGCGCTCGAGCCGGGTCGGCTCACGAGCCGTCAGATCGAGGCCGCCCGTGTCGCCCTCACTCGCCGCGTGAAGCGAGGGGGCAAGGTCTGGATCCGGATGTTCCCGCACAAGCCGGTGACCAAGAAGCCGGCGGAAACCCGGATGGGAAAGGGCAAGGGATCGCCCGAGTTCTGGGTGGCGGTCGTGAAGCCGGGACGGATCCTGTTCGAGCTGGAAGGCGTGGATCAGGCGCTGGCCCGCGAGGCACTGGAGCTCGCGCGTCACAAGCTGCCGATCAAGACGCGCTTCGTGCAGCGAAGCGACTTCTCCACGGAGCACTAGATGAAGATCAATGAAATGCGGCAGATGTCCGCGGACGAGCTCCGCACGAAGCTCGACGAGCTTCTCGAGGAGCAGTTCAACCTGAAGTTCCGGCTGACGACGCAACCGCTGGAGGATCCCCTCCAGATCCGGAAGGTCCGCCGGGAAATCGCGCGTGTGAAGACCCTGATCCGCGAGAAGGAGGCCGAATTGCTGGCCTCCCGCGGCGCTGCGTAGAAAGGAATCCGGAGATGGAGACTGCTCAGCGGGGGATCCGCAAGACGCGTACGGGCGAGGTCGTCAGCAACGGCGCGAACAAGACGATCGTGGTGGCGATCCGCACGCGAGTGCGCCACCCGCTCTACGGGAAGATCATCAATCGCACCATGAAGATCATGGCGCACGACGAGGACAACGTCTGTTCCGTCGGCGATGTCGTGCGGGTCGTGGAGACGCGCCCGCTGTCGAAGAGGAAGCGCTGGCGTTACACGGAGACCATCCGTAAGGCCCAGTAGCCAAGCGCGGTAGAGAAGCCGGGGAGTTCGTCGTCATGATCCAGCAGGAATCGATCGTCGAGATCGCGGACAACTCGGGTGCGAAGAGCGCCCTGGTGATTCGGGTGCTCGGCGGCACGGGTCGACGCTACGCGTCCGTGGGCGACATGGTCGTCCTCGCGGTCAAGAGCGCGATTCCCGGAGGCGCGGTGAAGAAGGGCGACGTCGTGAAGGGCGTCGTCGTGCGCACGCGGAAGGAGATTCGCCGTCGCGACGGTTCGTACATTCGTTTCGACGAGAACGCGGCGGTCATCGTGAACGACCAGAAGGAGCCGCGCGGCACCCGCATCTTCGGACCGGTGGCCCGCGAGCTTCGTGAGCGTCAGTTCATGAAGATCATTTCGCTCGCACCGGAAGTGGTCTAGGAGGCGCCCGATGAAGATCAAGAGGAACGACCAGGTGACGGTCATCGCCGGCGAGGACAAGGGCAAGTCGGGTCGCGTGCTGCGCGTGATCCCCGACCAGGACCGGGTCGTCGTGGAAGGCGTGAACTTCATCAAGCGTCACACGCGGCCGCGTCCGGGACAGCAGGGCGGCATCATCGAGCGCGAGGCGCCCATCCACGTGTCCAACGTGATGGTGATCGACCCCGCGGACGGCAAGCCCTCCCGGATCGGCAGCCACGTACTGGCAGATGGAAAGCGTCAGCGGGTCGCTCGTCGGAGCGGCGAGGCGCTCCCCGACAACGAGGCGTAGGAGACCATGACGCCCAGGATCAAGGAAGATTACGAGAAGACCGTCGTGAAGGCTCTGGTCGACAAGTTCGGCTACACGAACCGAATGATGGTCCCGGGGATCGAGAAGATCTCCATCAACATCGGAGTGGGGGAGGCGTCCCGTTCGCCGAACCTGCTGGACGACGCCGTGAAGACGCTGCGCCAGATCACGGGGCAGCAGCCTTCGATCCGCAAGGCGCGCAAGTCCATCGCGAACTTCAAGCTTCGCGAGGGAATGCCCGTCGGCGCCATGTGCACGCTGCGTGGCGCACGGATGTGGGAGTTCTACGATCGGCTGATCAACGCGACGATCCCGCGGATTCGCGACTTCCGCGGCCTGCCGGTCAATTGCTTCGACGGGCGTGGCAACTACACGCTCGGGATTCGCGAGCAGATCGTGTTTCCGGAGATCGACATCGACAAGGTGGCGCAGATCCGGGGAATGAACGTCACGATCGTCACGTCGGCGCGGACGGACGAAGAAGCGATGGAGCTGCTCAAGCTCCTGAACTTCCCGTTCCGCCGGAACTGAGAGGGTTAGAGCTTGGCGAAGAAAGCGCTGATGGAGAAGGCGAAGCGCAAGCCGAAGTTCAAGGTGCGGAAGTACAACCGGTGCCGCCGTTGTGGCCGGCCCCGGGCCTTCCTCCGCGATTTCGGTCTGTGTCGCATCTGCTTCCGGCAGCTGGCGCACCTCGGACAGATTCCGGGGATCGTGAAGTCCAGCTGGTAAGACGCTTCGTCCTTTTTGAACTCGAGTCGATGAGTCGCCCCGAACGGGCGAGACCTTCGGCCGGAAGGAGAATCTAGAGATGTCGATGTCCGATCCGATCGCGGACATGCTGACCCGGATCCGGAACGCGGGACGCGCCGGCCACAAGCGCGTGGACGTCCCTGCCTCCAAGCTGAAGCTGGAGATCGCCCGGATCCTGCTCAAGGAGCGGTTCATCTCGAACTACAAGTTCGTGGAGGACGGCCCCCAGGGCGTGATCCGCGTGTATCTCAAGTACACGCCCGAGGACGAGCCGGTGATCAACGGCCTCGAGCGTGTGTCGAAGCCCGGTCTGCGCCGGTACGCGGGAGTGCAGGAGATCCCCCGCGTGCTGGGCGGTATGGGCGTGTCCATTCTCTCCACCTCTCGCGGGATCATGACGGGTCGCGAGGCCCGCACGGCCGGCGTCGGTGGCGAGATTCTCTGCAACGTCTGGTAGGAGGGAACGGAATGTCCCGTATCGGAAGGCTTCCGATCCCCGTCCCCGGATCCGTCACCGTGGCCCTGAACCGCGACGTGTTCACGGCGAAGGGCCCGAAGGGCGAGCTCACTGTCGACGTTCCCGACGGCATGACGGTCGAGATCGGCGACGGGGAGATCAAGGTGCAGCGTCCGGGCGACACGCCGCGCGAGCGCGCGATGCACGGCCTCACGCGTTCGCTCGTGAACGCGGCGGTCGTCGGCGTTTCGCAGGGTTACGAGAAGAAGCTGCAGATCGTCGGCGTCGGCTGGCGAGCGGAAATGAAGGGTCAGAACCTGGTCATGCATCTCGGCTACTCGCATCCGCACACGGTGGAGCCGCGCTGGGGATGCTCGTTCGAGACACCGGATCAGACCACGGTGGTGATCAAGGGTGCGGACAAGGTCGCGGTGGGACAGGTCGCCGCGGACATCCGTTCGCTCCGCCCGCCGGAGCCCTACAAGGGCAAGG
>JAGQIB010000368.1 GCA_020431545.1 Gemmatimonadota bacterium | reverse complement strand
TGGTCGCGACGGCGGCCGGGCGCTGTTCACCCGCACGCGCACGGCGGCCGGGTCCTGGAGCGCGGAGTCCCGCCTCACCCGCCCCGCGGACGGCGCGGACGAGCCCGCGCTGACCGCCGACCCCGCCACGGGAAGCCTCCACCTCGTCTGGAGCGACGGTCGCATCAGCCTGCTGAATCGCGAGATCTTCCACCGCGAGAAGACGTCGGCGGCGGCCTGGGACACGACGTACGCGGCGGACGATCGCATCTCGAACGCGTCCGGCGCGTCGACCCGGCCCTCGGTCGCCGTCTCCGGCGGCCAGGTCGCGGTGCTCTGGAAGGACTCGCGCACCGGGCAGAACGACATCTGGGTGCGCGTCCGGCCGGCCGAGGCCGTCGACGTTCCCGCGCCGAACGGCCCGGCGCTTCTCGGCGTGTCCCCGAATCCGGCGCGCGGCCCGATCCGCGTGCTGACCCCGACGGGAGGAGCGGTTCACGTCTTCGACGTGTCGGGACGGACGATCGCGCGGGTTCCGATCGCGGGGCGGGTCGGCACGTGGAACCTGCGTGACGCCTCGGGGCGGCGCGTGCCCGGCGGCGTCTACTTCCTGCGCACGGCGGACGGAACGTCGGCCCGCGTGACGGTGCTGCGATGAACGTCGGCGGTCTCGTCACGCGTGCGCCGCGGTCGCTGGGTCTCTTCCTCGGGCTCGCGCTGTTCGCGGGCTGCGCTTCGTCGCCCACCGAGCCGGATCCGCCGATCGATCCCGATCCCGAGGGAACGCCTCGCGTGCTCGTGGTCAACTCGCAGTCGGAGACGATCAGCCGGCTGGAGCTCGAGACCGGCGAGCTGACGGTCCAGGCCGCGACCGCGGGCACCTGGGTGAACCGGATCACGCGACACGGAAGCCGGCTTCTCCTCACGAACTCCGGCGCGAACGAGATCGCGCTCCTGAACGCGTGGGATCTCGCGCCGGCCGGCGCGGTCGACCTCGGGCCGGGCGCGAACCCGTGGACCGCGGTGGGGACTTCCGTTTCCCAGGCGATCGTCAGCGACTGGCTCGCCGGCGACGTTCGCACGATCGATCTCGCGGCGCGGACGGTCGGCCCCCCGCTCGCCACCACGCCCGGCCCCGAGGGTCTCGCGGTGACCGGATCCATCGCGTGGATCGCCTGCACGAACTACGTCGGAGGCGACGAGGGCTACGCGGACGGGCGGGTCGACGTCGTCGATCTCGACGCCTGGTCCGTCGTGGCGTCCGTGCCGGTGAACACGAACCCGCAGGAGATCGCGGTGGCCGCCGACGGACGTCTGCACGTCCTCTGCACGGGAGACTACGGACTCGAGGAGGGTTCCGTGTGCGTCGTCGATCCGGTGACGCGCGCGGTCGTTCACGAGATCCCGCTCGGCGGAACGCCCGGCCGCCTTCTCGTGGCGAGCGACGGGACGGCGTGGGCCACGGGCTTCGCAGGCGGCGTACGACGCTACGACACGTCGACGCTCGCGCTGTCACCCGCGCTTGCCGACCCCACGCTCGGCGAGCCCGGATTCACGGGCCTCGACGAAGACGAAGTCACGGGCACGATCTGGATCGCGAACTTCGACGCGGATCTGCTGCTTTCCGTGGATCCGGTCGCAGGCACGGTGACGGACGCGTGGATCGTGGGAGACGGTCCTGTCGACGTGCTCGTGATGAGGCCGACGGTCCCCCGATCACCGATGGCGGCGCGCGGGAGATCCTAGCGCGGCGCCCCGTAGGGCCAGAGCGAGTACTGGACGGAGACGCGAACGTTGAAGTTGTGGATCGTTCCGTTCACGCCGTCGAGGCCGAGGCCCCACACCCGCCCCTCCGCCACGTCGGGCTGAATGAACTCGCGATTGATCGAGCTCATGTCCGCGAACCGCACGACGTCCTCCGCCTCGACCACGACGCCCCACTTGGGGCCGAGCGACGCGCGGAATCCGCCGCCGATCGACGCGACGAGGTCGCGAGAGTTGACCGAGAACTCGGGAAGTCCCGAGGAAGTGTTGCCGTTGATGCCGACGGCGTCCTGCACCTGCACGATGATCGGCACCTCGCCCTCGAGCTGCACCGTGATGATGTCGCCGATCGAACGCTGCCGGAACATGCCGGTGCCCACCGTGAAGAACGGAGCCATCCAGCGGTTCAGTACCGGGAACTCGTATCGCAGCGAGGCGAGGTACATGTCCGAGCGGGCCGTGGTGAACGCGGACTCCGCACGCGTGTCCGTACCCGCGAACTGGAAGTCGGTGCCCGCCAGGATCAGACCCTCGAGGTTGAACTCGCCGGGGTCGGAAGCGAGCGCCGGGTACTCGAGGCGATACCGGCCCGTGGAGTGGTACCACGACGCGAAGCCGTAGAGGTCCCGGCGAACGCGGTAGCCGACGCGAACACCGATCAACGGCGAGGTCACGACGTCGAGCGCGCCACCGGATCGCTCCACGACCGTCCCGCCGAAGGTGCTGAAGTCGGCCGCGAAGCGGGAATCCGCCAGCTTGCCCTGCGCGAGGAACCCCGTCACGATCTCGCCCGACCAGCGGTGCTCCGCGGTCTGCGCGCGGGCCGCCGGGGCGAACACGAAGGCGGCCAGAACTGCGAGCGCCGTTCCCACCCGAGCCGTTCGCGCCGGAGCCATTCGCGCCCGAGCCAATCGCGCCAGAGCCAATCGCTCCAGCGGTCGTGCGGCGATCCCGAGCGGCAACTTCGGACACTTCACGGTGGGCACCCTCCGGCGTTCGGCCTCGGATCAGGACCGCGACACTTTAGCCCAAGCCCGGAAGGTCCGCAACCGGAGGCCGGACAGCGGTTTCCGACGCCCGAGAGCGTGCTATCCTGCTTTGCGGTGGGACTCCGTCGGTGGCCCGGCGGCACCCGGGAGGGACCTTGAAGGCGGCGAAAAGCTGGCGAATCGCCCTTCCCGCGTTCGTGGTCCTCTTCCTGGCCCAGGTCGGCGCGGACCTCGCCCGCGACGCGGGCACCTGCGACGAGCTGGCCGCCCACCTGCCCGCGGGCATCCTCGCCTGGAAGAGCGGGACGTTCTCGGGCGGACTCGCGAATCCTCCGATCGGTCAGCGACTCGCGGCGGCCGGCGCGATCCTCGCGGGAACGGCCGACCACCCTCTCGCCACGGCGCCGCGTGACCTCTGGCCGGCCCGGTTGCCGGTCGTCCTGCTGGGCCTCGCCACGCTGCTGGGCGCGGCCGAAGCGGGACGTCGGGTCGCGGGCCCCGTCGCCGGCATCGCGGCGGCCGGCGCGGCGGCACTGAGCCCGAACCTCGTCGCTCACTCGCATCTCGCCACGCTCGACGTTCCCGTCACCGCGTTCTCGCTCCTCGCGGCGCTCGCGGCGTGGAGCTGGACCCGCACGGGCCGGAACGGCGCGTTGCTCGGCTGGGCGGTCGCGGTCGGCACGGCGTGTCTCGTCAAGTTCACGGCCTTCCACCTGCTCCTCGCGGTTCCCCTCGGCGCGCTGCTCGTGCCCGGTGCGCGGTTCCGTCGGGCGGTCACGCTGCTCGGCGCCGGCGTGCTCGGCGTGACGGTGCTCGCGTGGTTCGCCTACGGATTCCACGGCAGCGCGTTCTTCCTGTGGCCGCGCGGACTGTACGAGGGGCTCGCGGAGAAGTGGAGCCACGGACAGACGGGACACCTCGCGTACCTGCTCGGCGCGCGCAGCGAGAACGGATTCCCGCACTATTTCCTGGTCGCCGTGGCGGTGAAGACGCCGCCCGCCCTCTTGATCTCGGCGATCGTCGGAGTCGTCGCGCTGGCACGCGGCGCAGTCGACGGCGATCGGCGCGGTTTCCTCGCGTTCCTCTTGCTGCCGGCCCTTTGGATCCTTGCGGCGATGTCGCTCGTGCACCGCGTGGACATCGGACTCCGGCACGTCCTGCCGGTCTACCCGGCCCTGTTCGCGCTCGCCGGAGTCGGGTGGGCCTTTCTGGCCGGACGCGGGGGAGCGCCTCGAGCGGCGGCGCTCGTCCTGCTGACGTCGGCCGTGTACTCGGCCGCGACGACGACGCCCGGTCATCTCTCCTACTTCGCACGCTGGACCGGCGGACCGATGCGCGCCGATCGCTTGCTGATCGACTCGAATCTGGACTGGGGCCAGGACGAGGACGCGTTCCGCGCCTGGGCGCGAAACGAGAACGTGGCGGTGAATCCGGTCCGCCCGGTGACCGGAATCGTCGCCGCGAACGTGAACGCGATCCGGGGGGCGCTGACCCGCGACGATCTCCGCCTGCGCTGGGTGCGGCACCTGCCCGTGGAGCGGACGTTCGGCGCCACATGGCGCGTGTTCCGCGTCGACGAGGCGTTGCTGCGGCGCGCCGCGGAGCGTGATCCCGTGGCCGCGCTGGACTACGCGTGGTGGCTCGTGGGAGTCGGCCGGGCCGAAGAGGCCTCGGCCGCACTGCGCGCGAACGATCTTTCGTCACACGTGAGGTACGGCGCGGAGTGGTGGCGCGTGCGGGGGGAGGCGGCCCTCGCGACCGGCGATCTCCCCCTGGCGATCGACGCGGCGCGTCGGGGCGTCGATCCGGACCTCCTCGCCGTGGCGATCCATCGACGCGCGGCGGCGAACGGAAACGACGCTCCGCCCGAACCCCGCGAGGCCTGGGCCGTGGTGGCCGCGCTCTCGCGACGCGGCGAGCGCGAAGAGGCCGAACGGCTCGGCCGGCGCTGGTTCGATCACGACGTCTTCGCGCCGACCGGCCGCCTCGACGTGGAAGAGGTGCGCCGGCTTCGGTCCCTCGGTCTCGAGCGGGAGGCATTGGCGGTGGCGGGGCAGGCCCTCGCGGTCGACCCGGCGAGCGAGGACTTGCTCTGGGCCTACGGAGAGCTGGTCGTGCGTCGCCGGCTGGGTCTCACCGAGTACGAGTGGCCCGCGGTCGACTGGACGAACGTCGCGCGGGTGAGGTGAAGGAGACGCCCCGGCGCGAGAAGCCGCCCGGGGCCGCGCCGGCGGGAGATCAGAAGCGACGCAGGATCTCGGAGCGCAGCTCGGGGGCGAGGAACGGATTCGAGCGACGCTCGTCGCCGATGGTCGTGGAGGGACCGTGTCCCGGCCAGATCGTGACGTCGTCTCCGAGCGGAACCAGCACCTCGTCGATCGAGCGAAGCAGCGTGGGCAGGTCGCCGCGCGGCAGATCGGTGCGGCCGATCGAACCCGCGAAGAGCACGTCGCCGGAGATCGCGATCCG
>JAGQIB010000367.1 GCA_020431545.1 Gemmatimonadota bacterium | reverse complement strand
TACGGCGCGTGGGTCACCTGCGTGTCCGGCGTCGCCGGCCGTCAGGTGCGCTATGTCACCGGCAACAACTGGCGCGGCCAGCAGGAGATGCTCGACTCCTGGTTCGGTCTCGGGCCGGACGCCGTGGCCGACACGGTGCGTGTCGAGTGGCCTTCGGGGGCGATCAACGTGCTGACGGATGTCTCCGCCGGCGAGATCACCGTCGTGGAGAATCACCCGCTGACCGAGGCGCCGGTCGTGACTCCCGCCCTGGGGTTCTCGATTCGCGGATTCCCGAACCCGGGCACGGAGGAGATCCGGTTCCGGGTGCGCGCGCGCGCCGAGCGACCGGCCGACGTCGCCATCTACGATCCCGCCGGGCGCCGCGTCCGGACCGGGACGCTCGCGCCCGGCGAGGACGAGTTCCCCTGGGACCTGCGTGACGGGAACGGACTGCGCGTGGGCTCCGGCGTGTACTTCGCGCGCGTTCGCGAGGACGGCCGCACCGCGAGCACGCGGGTCGTCGTTCGCTGACGAACGCCGCTCGTCTTCTCGGGCGTGAGACCGCCGACTAGAACTCGTCCGCTCCGAGATCGAACTGGGTCGGTACGCTCGGGCGTCGATCCCCGTCGATGTCCTCGAGGTCCGGACCGTAGCGCGCGTCGGCGAGATTGTAGTCGCCCGCATCCTTCGCCGGGTTCGGCTCGCCGCCCGCGAGCGGATGGACGAGGTGATAGTCGCCCTGCGGCGCGTTCACCAGGAGCTGCAGCGCGGACTGCCCGGTCAGCAGCCGGTTCAGGATCACGGACTCCGGGCCGCGGTTCGCCGAGGAGTTGATCCGCTGGTGGTTGTTGAGCTCGGATTCCGTCGAGGGGTTCCCGAGCTCCGTCGGGTTGCCCGAGAGATCGTAGTCGTCCGGATGGTTCCGGTACGGCGGGACGCCCACCGAGACCAGCAGGTTGCCCTCGAAGTACGAAGGATCCGCGTCCGGGTCCTCTTCGATCGCGGCGTAGCGCTGTCCGGAACCCTGCGTGAACAGGATGTTGCCGCCGATCGCGGGGGCGGCGCCGGAGAACATCCGCACGCAGGCGGCGGTGAGGCCGGTGCCCGCCTGCTGGATCTGCGCCGAGATCGTGTTCAGCCCGAGACGGACCGAACCCGTGGAGGCGACGCGCACGCCCGACGACACGCTGAACGCGCGACCGCCGTCGATGAAGCAGCTCGTGGCGAGCAGGGCCGAGGAATCGTCGACGCGGATGCCGGCGGTTTCCGTGTGGACGGTTCCTCCGGCGATCGGGCGCCCCCCCGAGATCCGACAACCGCGCAACGTCACGTCGGCCGTGCCCTGGATGCGGAGGCCGGTTCCGCTGACGCCGTCACGTCCGTTCAGGTAGCAGCTCTCGAGGTGGGCGGGACTGTTCTCGATGATGCCCGCGACGTCGCCGCCGTTGCGCGCGTCGAACTCCACGAACGTGATCAAAGACGTTCCCTGGGCCGCGTTTCGGATCTGCAGCGGAGACTCGCCGGTGGGGCGGATCGTCGAGCGGAAGCGATCCGAATCCTCGAAGAACGTGGCCGGATCGAGTGCGCCCGCCACGCTGCGCGGCGCCCCGTCGATCACGAGCGGCTCGTCGTAGTCGCCACCGGCCAGGAAGATCGCGCCGCCGCCCTGCGTGCGCAGGAGCGCCTCCCCGAGGGACGCGATCGGATGGTCCGGCCCGACGCCCGTGTCGGAGTCGTCGCCGGAGAGGGGATCGACGAACACGGCGGCCGGATAGGAGACCGTGACCGTGGCTGTAGCCTCCGACGTGCCCCATTCGTTGCTCGCGAGCAGCGTGTAGGTCACGTCGCGGTGGGGACGGATCGATACGGCGCCGTCCACGACGTCGTCCAGCTCCCCGATGGCCGGCACTTCCGGCTCGTCCCTCGTGATGGCGGCCACGTCCGCGCCGTCGATGCGCCAGCGGAGACGCGTGAAGTCGCCGTGCAGGAGGGCGGGGCTCTCGGCCAGGAAGATCTCGATGCGCGGGGGCTCCTGCGGCTCGGGATCCGGGCCGGTGCCGGGATCGGAGTCGCCGCAGCCGGAGGTCAGGACGAGGGCGAGGAGGGTCGAGAGAAGAAGAGCCGGTCTCGTCGGTGGGAGCATGGGATTCGCCACTCCGGGAACTCGGGAGGTAGGTCTCGACGTTCGCCCGGACGGCCCCTCCCGGCGGGGACGCGGGTGGCGGGACGGCGGGGCTGGGCGAATCGTCGCAAGGGATTGCTAATCGGGAATATACGATCCGAAAGCCGGAGTCGCCACCCGGAGCCGGGGATTCGCGTCCCGACGCTCCGGCTGCTAGAATGGGGGCGCCCCGTGTCCGGGCCGCCTCTGGGCGGCGTAACCGTCTCGACGCCTCCGTCACGCGCCTACGAGGAGACTCATGGTCCTGCTCCGCAATCTTGCCCTCGCCGCCTCGTTCGCCCTCCTGTCGTTCGCCGGCGCTGCGGCCCTCACGTCGGACGAGGCCGCGGCCGAGCTGCGGGACCCGAATCTCGTGCTGCTCCGGAACGCGCGCATCGACGTGACGGCGCCCGCCCCGGCGGCGCCGGCCGATCTGGCGCTGTCGCCCGCGGAGCTGCGGGCGAACCGCCACTGGATCGTGCAGGTCTCGACCCCGGCGCCGGCCCAGATGCGGGGCACGCTCGCCGGGTACGGTGCGGAGATCCTCTCGTACGTTCCGAATCGCGCGTACGTCGTGCGTGCGGACGCCGGCGTCGCCGACGCGCTCCGGGCGGATCCCGGCGTGCGCTGGGTCGGCGCCTGGCGCCCCGACTACAAGCTCGAAGCGGGCATCGGCACCCGGACGTTCACGGATCCCGAGCGACCGAGCGCGCCCGGCGAGGTGCTGCTCGTGCTCTGCGCGTTCCCCGGCGAGGACCTCGCGTCACTCGCGCAGCGGGTCCGCGCCGCCGGCGCGGAGGTGCTGGAGACGCAGACCGCGCGGGAGCGTCTCATCGCGCGGGGTGCGCGCGGGATCGAGCGCGCGCTCGCGCGGATCGACGGCTTCTCCTGGATCGAGGAGGCGCCCGAGCTCACCCACCGGAACAACACCACCCGCTGGGTCGCGCAGTCGAACGTCGCGAACTACACGCCGATCTGGGACGCGGGCCTGCACGGCGAAGGACAGATCGTGGGACACATCGACGGCGCGATCCGCGAGTCGAGCTGCTACTTCGACGACACCGTCCCGCCGGGCCCCACGCACCGGAAGATCATTGCCTACCGCGGCACGGAGTCGAGCTCCTCGCACGGAACGCACACGGCCGGCACGGTGGCGGGTCTCAACCCCGGCACGCTGAACTTCGCCGGACACGCGTACGAGGCGAAGATCTCCCACACGCGGGACAACCTGATCACGGGCTTCGGGAACGGCACGTCCAATCTCTACACCTACCTCGAGTTCGCGAACGGGGACGACGCGCACGTCCACACGAACAGCTGGGGCGACGACGGCCGCACCACGTACACCACCTGGTGCGCGGACATCGACGCCTTCTCGCGCGACTACGAGGACGACCTCGTGCTGTTCGCGGTGACGAACCTCTCCACGCTGAAGACGCCGGAGAACGCGAAGAACGTCCTCGCAGTGGGCGGCACGCTGCAGGCGCCGAACCAGGCGAGCCACTGCACCGGCGGGCAAGGACCGACGTCCGACGGGCGGCGCAAGCCCGAGATCTACCTGCCGGGCTGCAGCATCCTCAGCGCCTCGTCGTCGAGCGCCTGCGCGACCCAGTCGTCGAGCGGCACGTCGATGGCGTGTCCGGCCGTCGCCGGCAACGCGATCCTCGTGCGGCAGTACTACACCGAGGGCTTCTATCCGAGCGGCGCCGCGAACGCGACCGACGCGCTCGTGCCGAGCGGAGCGCTGCTGAAGGCCACGCTCCTGAACGGCACCGAGGACATGACGGGAGTCACCGGCTATCCCTCGAACCGCGAGGGCTGGGGACGGCTGAATCTCGATCAGGCGCTGTACCTGGCGGGCGACACGCGGACGAGCGTCATTCGCGACGTGCGCCACGCCGACGGGCTTTCGACCGGCGGCACCGACGAGTTCGAGATCACCGCCGACGCCGCGAGCTCCCTCGCGATCACGATGGTGTTCACGGATCAGCCGGCGCTCGTGGGCGCGGCGCTCGCGCCCGTCAACGATCTCGATCTCGAGGTCGAGGGCCCCGACGGTCTGTTCCTCGGCAACGTCTTCGCGGCCGGGTCGTCCACGACCGGCGGCTCGGCGGACAACCTGAACAACGTCGAGCGGGTGGTCCTGCCGGCCGGCGGGTTCACCAGCGGCACGTGGACGATCCGCGTGCGCGGCGCCGCGGTCCCGGACGGACCGCAGGGCTACGCGATCCACGTGGC
>JAGQIB010000366.1 GCA_020431545.1 Gemmatimonadota bacterium | reverse complement strand
CCTGGATCACCGCGAACTGGCTCTTGCGCCCGAACGCGTCCTTGCCGTCCACGGATACGAGGTAGTTGAGACTCTTGTTGAGGATGCGCGGGAACGGATGCGCGGGGTCCAGGCCGAGCGGCGTGAGGACCGGCATCACCTGCGACTTCCAGTAGGCGCGGATCCACTCCCGCTGATCCGGAGACAGGCGATCCCGTGCGTAGAGAACGATGCCCTCGGCCTCGAGCGCCGGGAGCAGTTCCTCGTTCAGGAGGCGGTACTGCTCCGCCACGAGACGCTGCACGCGGTGCCGGATGTGCTCGAGCGCTTCCTTCGCGCCGAGGCCGTCGGGGCCGGACTTCGCGAGGCCGTACGCGACCTGCTCGCGCAGGGCGCCCACGCGGATCTCGAAGAACTCGTCCAGGATCGAGCTCGAGATGCACAGGAACCGCAGGCGCTCGAGGACGGGCGTCTCGGGGTCCTTCGCCTGCTCGAGCACCCGCTGGTGGAACTCGAGGAGGCTGATCTCCCGGTTGATGTAGAGGCCGGCGTCATCCAAGGATTGCATGAGAGAGAGATCGGGCGCAAAACCCGCCTCCTGGAGCCAAGTTTCCCCGGGTTCTTCGCGGAGCGGAGGGATCGACTCGACCACGCGGACGGCTCCCGGAAAGCGAGGGGAACGGCGGTGCTCCGGCTCGGACCCGCCGGGGGCGGCGCGGAGACGCGGACCGGGCGGTCGTCGGGAGACGGACCACACCGGATCGTCCATGGGAACGGACGGTCTCGGCGCGAGTCGAGTGAAGGTCTCGTGAAGTTCTCGCGATCATCGGGGCGGGTCGCCGGAGCCGGCGGAGCCGGACCGCTCGTAGGCCGCGCGGGCCGCCTCCCCGGCCGCCACGGCCTCCGCGAGGTCTTCCTCCCGGGCCCACCGCTGCGCCCGACGCCGCCGGAAGAACACGCGGATCATGAGGCCGAGCCCGAACAGCGTGGTGAACGCACCGAACATCGCGGAACCGCTGGGCAGCTTCCCGAGCGGGCCGCCCGCGATCTGACGTCGCCAGCGCTCCTCCGCATCGTCCAGCGACAGGCCGTAGGCGGCAGCGAACGCGGGCTCGGGATCCTGATCCTCGTCCAGGTAGCGCAGGAACAGGAGCAGCGTGTCCTCCCCGCCCCGCGCGATCAGCCACTCCACGAACGAGACGGATTGCGCGTACGCCACCCCGAAGAACGCGCCGCCGGGGAACGAACCGTCGAGGTCCGCGAGCTCGAACAGCGATCCCGCCGCGGCCGCGTCGCGCAGGACGTCCGCGTGCCGCCGACGTTGCTCCAGGCCGAGATCCCAGTCGCCGGATCGCCACATCGCGACACCTTCGTCCAGCCAGCGCGGCGGCTCGACCTCTGCCCCGGACGTCGCGCGGGCGAACAGCAGATGACACAGCTCGTGATCGAGTACGCCGCGCACGCGCTCCGGCCGATTCAGGAACGAACTCGCGTTCAGCAGGACCTCGTTGCGATCGGCGCGCGCGGCCCCGCTCACCGTGTACGGATCGTGCCCCGAGCGACGCGCGAACTCTTCCGGATCCGCGACCCACGCGATCGACACGCGGCCGCGGAGATCCCGCGGGAACCACTCCCGTTCCTTCGCGTACGCGAGCGACGCCTCCCGCCGCAGCGACTCGTGCATCGCCGACCCGGTCGGCGCCCCCTCGATCTCCCACACGGGATCGACGAACGCGAGGGCGGAGGTCGCCCACAGCGCGACCCCGGCGAGGCCGGCCAGCAGATCTCGGAATCGGGGTGGCATGTCTCCAGATTACCGCGGACGGCCGCTTCCGCCCACGAGCCGCCCGCGCTAGGATGCGGGGCATGGTGACGATCCGTGACGCCCGCCCCGAAGAGCTGGACGCGATCCGCGCGATGAACCAGGCCGCGCAGCCCGCCGTGAGCGACCTGCCGCGCGAGGAGCTGGACTGGTTCGCGCGCGAGGCGCCGTATCTCCGCGTGGCCGACGTGGACGGCCGGCTCGCCGGCTTCCTGATCGGGCTCGTCCCCGGCGCCGCGTACGGCAGCGAGAACTACGCGTACTTCGAGGCGAACTGGGATTCCTGGGCCTACGTGGATCGCATCGTGGTGGCCGACGGATTCCGCGGCGCGGGCGTGGGCCAGGCGTTCTACGCGGACTTCGAGCGGTTCGCGCGCGAGCGCGGGGCGTCCCGGATCACGTGCGAGGTGAACACGCGACCGCGGAACGAGACGTCGCTGCGCTTCCACGCGCGCGCGGGATTCCGCGAGGTCGGCACGCAGGACACCGAGGGTGGAAAGAAGACCGTGTCGCTGCTCGTGAAGGACCTGGACTAGCGGCGACCGCCCCGCCGGCGACGTCGTCCGCGGCGCCCGTGCGACGCTCCTTCGGATCCGCCTTCACCGGCCTCGCCGGCTTCCGACTCGCCGTCGTCGCCCGCATCCGCTTCTTCCGCCTGCGCGCGCGGCTTGTCCGCCTTCTTGTCCTGCTCGGGCAGCTCGGGCGCCGCGTGCAGCGACTGCTGGTAGAACTGATCCAGCAGCATCGCGATCACCCGGCGCTCGTCGTCGCTGTCGCCGAGGCTGCGCGCGAGCGGCATCATGCGCTCCATGCGCTCGACCACGAGTCTGTCGAGTCCGCGGAGCTTCTGCTCCAGCAGCGCCGTGACCCGCTGGGACACGACCTCCTGCACGTCCTTGTCCGTGGGCATTTCGCGCCTCGTGAGTTCGATGTTGTACTTCTTGCCGACGTTCTTCAGCTCGAGCCGCTCGAGCACGTCGACGAGCGAGATGGCCGTGCCCGCCGCGCCCGCGCGGCCGGTGCGCCCGGCGCGGTGGATGTACGACTCCGGATCCTCCGGGAAATCGTAGAGGATCACGTGCGACAGCTCGTCGATGTCGATGCCTCGCCCGGCGAGATCCGTCGCCACGAGGAACCGCAACGTGCGCTGGTACATGCGCTGCAGGACGCGTTCGCGCGCGGACTGCGAGAGATCCGCCGAGAGCTGCTCCGCGTCGTAACCGAACCGCTTCAGCACGATCGACACGTAGCGCGCGTTCGCTTTCGTGTTGCAGAAGATGATGGCGGAATCCGGGTTCTCGAGCTCGATGATGCGCACGAGCCCGCGATCCTTCTCCATCTTCGGCACCACGAAGTAGACGTGCTCCGTCTCCGCCACGTGCTCGTGCCCGCGCGACAGCGAGAGGAACTCCGGATCGCTCAGGAACTGACGGGAGAGCGAGAGCACGGCCGGCGGGTACGTCGCCGAGAACATGAATCCGTCGCGCTCGGCCGGCAGGTACGATGCGATGTCGCGCATGTCCGGGTAGAAGCCCA
>JAGQIB010000365.1 GCA_020431545.1 Gemmatimonadota bacterium | reverse complement strand
CCACCACTGGTGCGCGGCTTCGTGCGCGGTGACGAGGAACGCGGCGTCCACTTCGTCGGTGTCGCGCGTGAGGAAGCCGATCGCCTCGGAGAACGTGATGTTCGTGGGGAAGCCCTGCGCGTACGAGGCGAGTCCCGGGAACTCGTTCACGCGGAGGTCCTGCCAGGGGTAGGGGAAGAACCACTCCGAGTACCAGCGCCGCGCACCCTCGAGGGCCGTCACCATCTCGTCCAGATTGTACGTGTGCTCGGGCAGGTGCCAGATCTCCACGCCGTCGCCCCGGCGGCAATCCCAGCGTTTCGATCCGACGACGTTGAAGAAGTTCACGGGGTGATCCGCCTCCCACACCACCGTGCGCCGCCCGTCCTCCGTGGAGTCGGACGTTCGCACCCCCACCCCGTGAACTTCGTACTCGGCCGGGCTGTCGATCGTGAGCCGCACCGGGAAGCGAGCGCCGCTCCCGATCCCGGGCTTCGTGATGCCGTGCCAGTAGTCGGGCGGGTAGTCCCGCGGATCCATGCGGTTGTCCTTCTCGATGCCACGGCCGATCTCGAAGAACGGGAGAGGCAGGAACGAACTCTCGAACGACGTGAGTACGATTCCCGACTCGAGGATGAACGTGCCCATGCCGCCGCCGTTCTTCGTGAAACCGTCCGGATACGCACCGTGGTGCTCGAAGCCGACGCGGAGACTGTCGCCCGGCATCAGCGGAGTGTCCGGCGTGAAGACGTACAGGCGCGCCCGGTGCTCCGGCTTCGCTTCCTCCCCGTTGAGCGTCCACGAGATGTCGCGGAAGTGATCGCCCACGGACATCGGGAACCGCGGCATCGGCTCGTCCGAGAGATTCACGAGCACGTACTCCCCCCGGACCGAGAACGCACGCTCCGCCGGATCCAGCGAGAGCGACACGTCCACGCCACCGATCTCCGGCGTCGTCACGTCGGCCCAGGTCGCATAGTTCCGTCCCCAGTACTCCTTCTCGCGACGTTCCGCGGCGCTCCCCTGGAAGCCGTGCGTGGTCTTCACGTACAGGCCCGCACCGAGCACGAGCGCCGGCACCAGGAACGGCGACAGGCGGAGCGCTCCCTTGCCGAGTTGCTTCGGCGTCCATCTCGCGTGCTGGCGGGCGTCGTCGAACTCGCGGCGCGGGAATCGCTTCACGGCAAACGCGACCAGCAGCGCGGCGATGGACAGCCAGAACAGCCGATTCCAGAGGAACGCGGACTCGTTCAGGGCGAGACCGCCGAAGTCCGTCCAGCGTGCGGTGCTCCAGAGACTCCAGTTCCCGACCCAGTTCATCTCGCCACGGAAGTTCTTCCAGGCGGTGAAGAACATCACGCCGAGGCCGATCCCGTAGGTGGCGAAGCGGCTGCCGGTCAGCGCCACCACGAACGTGACGAACGTCGCCCAGAGGATCACGGTGGGGACGGCGAGCCCGCCCCACACGAGCAGCACGGGCCCCAGATCGGGGGCGATCTTCCCCTGCACGAGCATGATGATGACGTTGCCGATCGCGGCGGCCGCGAGGATGACCGCCGCCACGATCCCGTTCGCGAGCGCCTTGCCGAGCAGGATCGCGCCGGTGCGGGCCGGCGTGGCGTGGGAGATCGGCGCGAGGTTGCGGTGGAAGTCGCGCAGCACGGATTCTGTCGTGTAGAAGAGCAGCAGGAAGCACAGGATCGTCGTGAGCAGACCGAGCGCCGAAACCGCGGCCGTGCCCGGCGTCGAGAGCATCGGCACCTCGAAGGGTCCCGTCTCGAACAGGTCGTTGCTGACGATCTCGATGATGATCAGCGGCGCGAAGATGTACAGACCGGGTGACGTGGCGAGTGCCCGGGCCTCCACCGAGAGCACGTCGCGGACCGTCCGCAGGAAACCGGGACGGCGGCTCTGCATGGACAGCGACGCGAGCGACTTGCCCTCGAACGCCGAGGGCGCGAGACCCGTGGCGGCGGGGGCGGACCGAACCCGCCGGCCGCGAAGGAAGCCGCGGCGCTCGCGGGGGGCCTTCTCGCCGCGCAGCGTCCGCGCGAAGTGGACCTCGGCCGCGAACGCGGCCAGCAGACCCACCGCCACGAACGCGAGACGCGAGAGGAGGAACGGAACGTCGTACGTCACCGGCTGGAGGTTGTAGTAGTCCACGCCGAGGTCGACCTTGACCCAGGTCTCGTTGATCCAGCGGAAGCCGGAGGGATCGATCCAGCGCAGCGCCATCTCCAGGCCGGGACTCACCCACGCCGGCAGGTGCTCCTCCCAGAGGAGGAACGGGCACACGATGAACACGATCAGCGGCAGCACGAACACGAGGACCGCGTTCCGCGTGATCGTGCCGAGCGCGAACGTGGTGCCCGCCATGAACACGATCAGGGGGCCGATCATCACGAAGGCCGGGCGCAGGTAGTTCGTCCAGGACAGCGGACCGCGAATGTTCTCGGCGTTCGCGGTGGGCATGACGTGATTGAAGAACACGGCGAGCAGCACGTGACCGAGCAGCACCGTGAAGCACGCGAGCAGCACGGCGGCGAACTTCCCGCGGACGTATTCGGACGGTCGCAGGCGCGTGGAATGCAGGATCGGGCCGACGTTCAGCTCCTCGTCGCGCAGGATCGCCATCCCGGCCGCGATTCCGATGAAGAAGACGTACGGGATGACGCCCATCATCCCGAACGCGAGCGCGTTCGAGAACTCCGAGGTGAGCCACACCTGCTTGTCGCCGCCGATGGCCGTATCGCCGGACTGCATGCGGACGTTCCCGCCCGCGAGCCCGAACGCGAGCAGCGCGAGCAGCAGCAGGAGGATCCAGAACAGCGGGCGCGTCGCGTGGAAGCGCGAGTCCGCGCCGACGACCGTTCGCCAGCGCGCGAGGTTCACGCCGCCACCTCGGCCGGCGCGTTCGCGGAGGCCACCATCACCATGTAGGCGTCTTCGAGCGTGGGCACGACCGGCGCGAAGCCCGGCGGCGGCGCGCCGTGATCCACGCGAATGCGCATCCGGTTGTTCCCCTCCACGAGCACCGCCTGCGTCACGAAGTGCTCGGCGCGGATGCGGGCGAGCTCCTCGTCGGTCCCGGTGCCCTCGAACAAGCGCCCTTCCAGGGAGCGCCGCGCGTCGCCGGGCGTGGTCGTCGCCACGAGGCGACCGCGCGAGATGACCGCGAAGCGCGGGCACAGCACGGCCACGTCCTCCACGATGTGCGTGGACAGGAGCACGATCCTCTCCTCGGCGAGCTCGGCCAGGATGCGATAGAAGCGCTGGCGTTCCTCCGGATCGAGGCCCGCCGTCGGCTCGTCCACGATGAGGAGGCGCGGGTTGCCGGCGATCGCCTGGGCGATCCCGAGACGCTGGCGCATGCCTCCCGACCACTCCTTGACCCGGCGCTTCGCCGCGAACGTGAGGTTCACGCGCTCGAGCAGCTCGCCCACGAGGCGCTTCGTGCCGCCGGGCGCCTCCACTCCCTTGAGCCGGAGCAGGTACGCGAGCATGCGTTCCCCCGAAAGGTTCGGATAGAAGCCGAAGTCCTGCGGCAGGTAGCCGAGCTTCTCGCGCACCTTCCACGGGTCCGCGAGGATGTCGTCTCCGTCGAGCGTCACGTCGCCGGAGGAAGCCTCCAGCAGGCCGGACACGATCTTCATGAACGTGGACTTGCCCGCACCGTTCGGACCGAGGAGTCCGAACATGCCCGGCGGCACGTCGAGGTCGACTCCCGCGAGCGCCGTCACGGGCCCCGCGTAGACTTTCACGAGCTTGCGAACGGTCAGCATGCGACGCCTCCGGCCCGGGGGATGTGGCAGATACGGAGGAAAGCACGTCGGGTTGCGGGAAGTCGCGGGGGAAACGGACGGCGCGCGCGTTTTCGTGGCAAGATCCGGAGCATGAACACGATCGACGTTCGCAGCGCACGCCGCCTCGCCCTCGCGCGGGCGGGGCTCCTCAAGCCGGAGTGGTCCGGGCTGCCCGCCCGCGCCCGGGGGCGGGGCAAGCGCGCCCGCGCGGCCTGCCACGCGGTGCTGGACCGGTTCGGCTACCTGCAGCTCGACACCGTGTCCATTGCCGGCGCGCGCAGCCACGCGATCGTGCTGCTCTCCCGGATCGAGGGGCTGGATCCGGACCTGCCCGAGCGCCTGCTCGTGCCGGGCGCGCCCGTGTTCGAGTACTGGGGTCACGAGGCGAGCTGGCTGCCGCTGGACCTCTACCCGGATTTCGGCTGGCGGCGACAGGCGTTCCGCAAGCATCCGTGGTGGGGGGACATCGTGGGCAAGCACCCGGACGTCGCGCGGAAGCTCTTGAAGCGGATCCGCGACGACGGACCGATCCGGTCCGCGGACATGGAGGGCCCCGGCAGTCGCGGATGGTGGGATCTGAAGCTCACGAAGAAGGTCGCAACGGCACTCTGGTCCTCCGGTGAGCTCGCGATTCGCGAGCGGCGGAACTTCCAGCGCTCGTACGATCTCGCGGAGCGTGTCATTCCCCAAGCGCTGCGCGAGCCGAAGGTCCGCTACGAGCACGCGCTCGAGAAGCTGCTGCTCAAGGGACTCGACGGACACGGCTGGGCGACGACGGGGACGTTGAGCCGCACCTGGCGACTCACGGGTCATCAGGCGGCGATCGGCGCGGCCCTGGAACGCCTCGAGCGACGCGGCGACGTCACCCGCGCGGCGCTCCGGACGGACGACGGCAAGCGCACGGCCGGCTGGATTCGCCCCTCGGATCTCGAACTGGCGGAGCGGCTCCGGGTGATTCGCCCGCGCGCCGACACGGGCGTCCTGCTCTCGCCGTTCGATCCCGTTCTGTGGGAGCGGAAGCGCGTGCAGGACTTCTTCGCGTTCGATCAGGTTCTCGAGATCTTCAAGCCGGAGGGGCAGCGGAAGTACGGCTACTACTGCCTCCCGGTACTTGCCGGCGAGCGGCTCGTGGCGCGCGTGGACCTCAAGGCCCACAGGAAGGAAGGACGCCTCCGGGTCCTCTCCCGTCGGTTCGAGGGCAACGGCGACGGCCGGCGGCCGGCACGGACGGCGGACGCCGAAGCGACGCGCGTCGCGCTCGAGCGCTACGCGGCCGCGCTCGGCCTCGAACTCGATCCGAGCTGATCGCCCACACACGGTGAACGCCCGCGTGCTGCGAAAGACATGCCGCTCCCGGGAGTCCTCGGACAGAAAGCGGACGACTGACTCCGTTATTGTCTGCTATGATGCGGGCAACCTCGTCCGATGCCCCGGAGGTCCCATCCCATGCTCCGCCCCGCGTCTTTCCGTCGGATCCGGCGCCTCGCCGTTCCGTGCATCTCGCTGCTCGCCCTCGCCGGCACCACCTCGGCCCAGGTGGTCCTTCCCGGCACGCAGCCGGGCGATCTCCAGAACTGGGGACTCCTCCCGGCGGACTTCTGTCAGACCTGTCACGGACAGTTCGATCTCGAAACGGACTATGAACCGTGGGAGACGTGGGCCGGCTCGATGATGGCGAACGCCGGACGCGATCCGATCTTCTGGGCGGCCCTGGACATCGCGAACCAGGACGTGCCCGGAGTGGGCGAGTTCTGCCTCCGTTGCCACGCGCCGAAGGCCTGGCTCGAGGGACGCAGCAGCGCGGCGGACGGCAGCGCGATGATCGGATCCATCGGGTTCGCGGGCGGCGACTTCGACGGCGTCGAGTGCCACTTCTGCCATCGAATGTACGAGGGGCCGGAAGGATCCCCTTTCCGCGAGAACGGCCAGTACTGGGTGGACGACGGCACGCCGCAGGAGAATCCGCCGTACCGGGGTCCGTACGACGACGCCCAGGCGCCGCATCCGTGGCAGTTCTCGGCGTACCACCGATCCTCCGAGATGTGCGCCGTGTGCCACAACCTCTCGAACCCGCTGGTCGCGCTGCTCGATGAGAACGGCAACGACACCGGCCTCCAGTTCCCGGAACAGGCGACGTACGACGAATGGGAGCAGAGCTCGTTCCCGGCCGAGGGGACCGAGTGCCAGACCTGCCACATGCGTTCCGTGGAAGGTCGCGCCTGCTTCCTCGTTCCGGAGCCGCGCGCCGACCTCCCGCTGCACGAGCTCGCCGGAGCGAACGCGTGGATCCCGGCCGTGCTCAAGGGAGAGTACGGCGCGACGTTGTTCCGCGAGCCGCACTTCGAACGGGCGATCAACCTCGCGCTCGATCAGCTGCAGAATCAGAGCGCCGACCTGACTCTCTCCGCGCCCTCGCGCGCGGTGGCCGGGGACCCGTACGAGATGCGGGTGCAGGTGATCAACCGCACCGGACACAAGCTGCCCACCGGGTATCCGGAGGGGCGTCGCATGTGGATGCAGATCGAGGTGCGCGACGCGAACGACGCGCTGGTTTACGAGTCCGGACGCTACGACTACGCGTCGGCCACGTTGCTCGACGATGGGGATCTCAAGGTGTGGGAGACGATCCACGGCGTGCACGGCGAGGGCCCCGGGTTCCACCTCGTGCGCAACAACCGCATCTTCAAAGACAATCGCATTCCGCCCGCCGGCTTCCATCCCACCGCGAAGACGGCACCGGTCGGCGCGACGTTCGAGACCCGCCCCGACGGCTCGCTCGCGAACTGGGACTGGACCGACTACGGATTCCCCATCCCCGTCGACGCGGCGAGCCCCCTCACGATCACGGCGTCGCTCTGGTACCAGACCGCCAGCCGTCCGTACGTCGATTTCCTGCGCGACGAGAACACGAGCGGTCCGGACCCGCACGACCCGAACTATCCGAACGCGCCCAGCCGGGGCGAGAAGCTGCACTCGTTCTGGGAGAACTACGATCGTTGTCCGCCCGTGCTCATGGAGCGGGCGACCCGGCGTGTGTTCTTCCGCGCGCTCCCCGAGGTCGCGGACCTCGGGCCGCTGCTGCCGGCCGAGGAGCACCGTGAGCACCCCGTTGTCGGGCGCGACCACGAGCGAGCCGTTGTCGAGGCGGGCCACCACGGCGCGCCGCGCGGTGCCGACGCCGGG
>JAGQIB010000364.1 GCA_020431545.1 Gemmatimonadota bacterium | reverse complement strand
GCCCTTCGCGAGCTTCACGACCTCGCGCAGCAGCACGTCCGAGCACGAGAGCACGAAGCGCGGCGCGAACGCGTACTTGAGACGCCCGCCCGCCGCGCCGTCCCAGCGCTCGGCGAGGTCGAAGCTCTCGCGCAGCGAGTCGAGCGTGGTCTCGAGCAGCCCGAGCGGCACGCCCTCCCCTTCGTCCATCATCGCCTTGCCGCTCGCCGCGCGCAGGCCGGTCTCCTCCAGCACCTCGAACACCACGCCGTGGTGATGCGTGGTGCCCATGTCGAGGATCGTGGTGGTCCCGGTGCGGAGCAGCTCGTGCGCGGACAGTCGCGCGGAGGCGCGCAGGCTGTCGGGATCGTGCGCCGCCTCCAGCGGCCACACGCGCGTGCGCAGCCAGGGCAGCAGGCGAAGGTCCTCGGCGAGTCCGCGGAACAGTGTCTGGCAGAGGTGGACGTGGGTCTGCACGAGGCCGGGCAATACGGTGAGGCCGGTCGCGTCCAGCACGCGGGCGTCGCCGGCGCGCGCCGAGAGGTCGCCGCCGACCGCCGCGACGCGGTCGCCCTCGATCAGGAGATCCCCTTCGACCGATTCCCAGTCCGGCCCGCCGAGCAGGATGCGACGGGCGCCGCGCACCCACACGCGCGACAAGATCAGTCGCCTTCGGCGAGGAACGTCTCGACCAGGCCGCCCTGCAGGTTGTCCCCCACGGCGACGCGCTGGATGCGGCGGCCGGCGCGACGCAGGATCTCCTGCGCGAAGCGCGCGGCCTGGGCCTGCTCGCCGATCGGCGCCTTGTTCACGTACACCACGACTTCCATGTCGCCGGGAATCTTCGTGAGCACGCCCTTGGGGTGCGTGATCAGGGTCGCGATCGCGCGCGGGTCGAGGCGCTCGCCCCAGGCCACGCCCACGAGATCCTGGATGACCTCGGGCCGGTGGCAGCTTTCTTCGTTCAGCGGGAGCTCGAATCCGTCGGCGCCGACCACGATCACGCAGTGCGTGGCGCAGAGCGGAAGGACCGGTTCGCCGAGACGGTGGCCCTTGATGGAACGGCCGCGGCTGCCGTCGGCCTCCACGACCACCACATCCCAGTTCAGGCGCGAGAGCAGCTGGCCGAGATACTCGGACGGCAATCCCACGACCTTGTCCCGCATCACGGAGCGGCCGAGGAACGACACCGGGATCCGCGACGGAGAACCCTGTCCCTCGAGGAACGCGTCGATCCAGCCGGTGGAGGAACCGGTGGTGGCCTCCTCGCGGTAGCTGCGCCAGGTCTCGCCGGTGACGTCGCGGTCGTCCCACAGCAGCACGTCGCGCATGTCGTTCAGCTCGTCCAGCTTCATGCGCGCCGTGGTGGTGGCGAGCACACGGTGCCCGTCCTGCGCCGTTTCCTGCGCGAGGCGCACCAGCGTCGACGTCTTCCCGCCGCCGCCGATGAGCGCGACGACCGACCCGGCCCGGATGCCGAGGGCCTCGCTGAGCGTGAGGTAGGCCGCGGCCATCAGACTCTCTGGAGGAGGTTCTCGATCAGGCCGAGCGCCTTCTCGATGTTCTCGAGCGAGTTCGCGTACGAGAAGCGCAGGTACCCCTCGCCCTGCGGGCCGAACGACGTGCCCGCGAGCGACGCCACGCCGGCCTGCTCCAGCAGTCGATCCTGCAGCTCCGCCGACTTGAGCCCGAGCGCCTTGACGTTCGGGAACGCGTAGAACGCTCCCGGGGGCGTGACACAGGAAATCCCTTCCAGCGCGTTCAACCCCGCGACGATCCGATCCCGCCGGCGCCGGAACTCCGCGACCATCGCCTTCACGTCTTCCTGCGGACCCTGCAGCGCCTCGATGCCCGCGATCTGCGTGAAGCTCGCGGTGCACGAGTTCGAGTTCGTCATCAGCCGCGCGACGTGCGGCACGAGATCCGCCGGCATGATGCCGTAGCCGAGCCGCCACCCCGTCATCGCGTAGGTCTTGGAGTAGCCGTCGATCACGACCGTGCGATCGAGCATGCCGTCGAACTGGGTGATCGACTCGTGCTTCTGTTCGTACGTGATCTTCGAGTAGATCTCGTCGGCCAGGACCCAGAAGTCGTGTCGGTTCGCGAGTTCCGCGATCTGCGCCAGGTCCTGCTTCGTGAGCATCGAGCCGCAGGGGTTGTGCGGCGAGTTGAAGATCAGGAGACGGGTCTTATCCGTGATCCGTGCCTCGAGGTCCGCGAGATCCACCCGGAACTCGTTCTCCTCCTTGAGCGGCAGCGGCACGGGCTTCGCGCCGAAGAACGAGATCACCGACTCGTAGATCGGGAAGCCCGGGTCCGGGTACATGATCTCCGCCCCCGGCTCCCCGAACAGCAGGATCGCCATGAACATGGTGACCTTGCCGCCGGGTACGATCAGCACGTTGCCGGGCGACACCTCGACGCCGAGCCGCCGGTGGATGTCGGCCGCCACCGCCTCGCGCAGCGGCAGGATGCCG
>JAGQIB010000363.1 GCA_020431545.1 Gemmatimonadota bacterium | reverse complement strand
TGCGCCGTCACCGGGAACCTCAACAGCGGCAGCCCCGGGGCGGACGACGTGGACGACGGAGCGACCCGACTCTTCACCCCGGTGTACGATCTCTCGGGCCTCGCTTCGCCTCACGTCATGTTCTTCCGCTGGTACGCCACCTCCAGCGTCTCGGACGCGTGGCAGGTCCACGTGACCACGAACGGCGGCGGGACCTGGGACCTGATCGACACCACCACGGACAACGAGGCCTTCTGGCGTCGCGTCGACGTCGATCTGACCTCGATCGCGGGGGGCGCGGTCGCCGCCCAGTTCCGGTTCACGGCGGAGGACCTGGGCCCCGGCGAGCTCGTCGAGGGCGCTCTCGACGATTTCACGATCTACGACGCCGGGAGCGGAGCGACAGGAGTGGAGCTGCCCTTCCGGGGAGCCGAGCTCGCTCTCGCCCAGAACGTCCCGAATCCCTTCCCGGCCAGCACGCGGGTCGCTTTTTCCATTCCGACCAAGGGGCACGTCGTGCTGTCCGTGTACGACGTCCGCGGAGCCCGGGTGGCGACGCTCGTAGACGAGGCATTGGAGCCGGGGGCGCACGCCGCGGAGTGGAACGGTCGCACGATTACGGGCAAGGCCGCCGCGGCCGGCGTGTACTTCTACAAGCTCGCAACGAAGAACGAGACGCGTACTCGAAAGATGACGCGCCTGCACTGATCCCGAGCGGAGGCGACCCGCCGTCGCCTCCGCCTTCTTCATCCGGAGGCCCCCCATGTTCCTTCGTGTACCGAAGCCCGTGGTTCTCGCGGCGGTGGCCGGATCGCTCGCGCTCGCGACCTCGGCGATCGCCGGCCCGACCTTCAACCTGGTCTTCCATTCGAATCTGGACGAGCACAACGGAGATCCAGGTGGCGGCGGGATCGGCCCTTTCCACTACAACGACATCTGGGGCTACACCACGCCCGCCGGTGACGACTACGTTCTCCTCGGGTTGTACGACGGAGTCGCCGTGATCAACGTCGTGGATCCGTACGAGCCGTACGAGACAGCGTACTTCCCCGACATCGGGTCCTCGTGGCGAGACATCAAGACGTACCAGCACTACGCGTACGTGACGAACGAGTCCGGCGGCGGTCTGATGATCCTGGATCTCACGGACCCGGAGAATCCGGTGCGGCTTCCGAACTACACCGGCTTCTCGACCGCCCACAATCTGTTCATCGACACCTCCACGGGTCGGGCGTACATCGCCGGGTCGAACCTCTCGGCCGGCGGTGTCCGGATCCTCTCGCTCACCGCGAATCCGACGTCGCCGGTGCCGGCCGGCAGCTGGGAGAACGCCTATTTTCACGACGTGATGGTCCAGAACGGACGCCTCTACGGGAGCGCGATCTACGTCGGAGCGCTCTACGTCCTGGACGTGTCGAATCCGCTGTCGCCGTCGTTCCTCCAGACGCTCGGGACGGCCTCCGGCTACCCGAACGCGTTCACGCACAACGCGTGGGTCACCGAGGACGACGCCTACGTGATGACGACGGACGAGAACTCCCCCGGGCGCTGCCGGATGTGGGACCTCTCGACCCTGCCGAATCTCGTGGAGGTCGACAGCTACAAACCGAATGCGGTCACGATCCCTCACAACACGCACATCGAGGGAGACTACGCGTACATCTCCTTCTACGAGCTCGGACTGAAGGTCGTGGATGTCTCCGATCCGGCGAATCTCGTCGAGGTGGCGGCGATCGATACCTGGCCGTCCGGAGACGGGAGCGAGTACCACGGCAACTGGGGCGTCTACCCGTTCTTCGGGACACAGACGAACCTGCTGGCCGTATCGGACGGCGCCACCGGTCTCTATCTCGTGTCCTGGGTCGGTCCGCTCGGCACCGTGGCGGGAACGGTGACGGAGTCCGGGAGCGGAACGCCCGTGGACGGCGCGCGGGTGGAGTTCGTCGCGAGCGGCTACCGGGCGACGACCGCCGCGGACGGCTCGTACACCGTGCAGGACGTGGCCGGGCCGCACGACGTGACGATCAGCGCGTTCGGGTACGAGTCGCAAACGACCTCCGTTTCCGTGACCGAAGGCGGCACGACGCCGTTGAACGTCGCGCTCGTCCCTCTGCCCCGGGCGAATCTCGGGGGTGAGGTCGTGAGTGTTTCTTCCGGCCTGGGGATCGCGGGAGCCGTCGTGGAGATCGACGGTACGCCCCTCTCCGCCGTGACCGACGTGGCCGGCATCTACTCGATCCCGTCCGTGCCGCAGGGTCCGTGGACGGTTCGGGCGACCGCCTTCGGGATGACTCCGGCGCAGGCGAGCATCTCGATCGCGGGTGGCATCGACGGGACGCAGGACTTCCCGCTCAACCCGGCGATCGTCGCCGCGGACATGGAGACGAGCCCCGCCGGGTGGTCCGTGGGGGGCAGCGTCACGTCGGGCGCCTGGGAACGCGCCGATCCGCAGGGGACCTCGAGCAGCGGGATTCCGGTGCAACCGGAAGACGACCACACCCCCGGGGGGACGCTCTGCTGGGTGACCGGCGCTGCGGCGGGCGGAAGTCTCGGCGGGAACGACGTCGACGGCGGGGCCACGACCCTGACGACGTCGACCTACGCGCTCGCCGGCACCTCGGATCCTCACGTGTCCTACTGGCGGTGGTACTCCACCGGCATCGGCAACGCTTCGGTCGACGCCTGGCGGGCGGAGGTCTCGTCGAACGGCGGCTCCTCGTGGGTCGACATCGAGAACACGTACCAGACCTCGAACGCCTGGGTCCGCATCGACGTTCCGTTGAACTCGTTGATCACTCCCACGAATCTGGTTCGCTTCCGGTTCACGGCCCAGGACACCGGCGCCGGTAGCATCACCGAGGCCGCACTCGACGATTTCATGATCTACGACGGATTCGACGAGATCACCGAGACGTCCGTACCGGTGCTGCCCGTGGATTCGGCGTGGCAGCTCGGTCGAGTCCATCCGAATCCCATCCGGAGTGGAGTGGTCGCGGCGGTCGACCTCGCGCTTCCGCACTCGGGGAGGATCGAGGCGACCGTGCACGACGTTTCCGGTCGTCGCGTCGCCACGCTGGCGTCGCGGCCGTTCGATGCCGGCAGGCATCGCCTGCGGTGGGACGGGAGCGGACCGGACGGCCCCCTCCCCTCCGGAGTGTATTTCCTCCGGGTGAAGACGGCGGACGTCGTCCGCTCTCGGAAGGTGCTCATCGTCCGCTGACGTCGAAGAGAGCGTTCGAAAGCGACTCCGGCCGCATTGCGGTCCGGAGTCGTTTTCGTTTCCGGGGCTCGCCGGAGCGACGCAGGTCCGCTAAATAGAAGGCATGTCTCTCTTCGTGTACCTGGCCTGGCTGGTCCTGTCCGTCCCCGAGGGTGCGAGCGCTCCGGAGGGGCCGACGTTGTTCCCGCCCCCGTCACCCGCGGACGTGGTCCAGTTCGTCGTGGCGGGCTCGGTCGTGGCGACGCCCGCGGCCGGCGCGGACGTGGTCCGCCGTGCGTCCCCAGGGGACACCGTCACCGTCGCGGCGGTACACCGGAACGAGCAGGGGCGCTGGGTCGAAGTCGCGGGCGGTGGATTCGTGCGCGCTTCCTGGCTGGACGGTCTTCCCGAACCGCTCGAGACGGACCCCGCACCCGGGGCGGAGGGGCTCGCGGGCGGCCGCGTGCTCCCCGATGCGTGGCGTCCCGCGGATCTCGTCGTCTTGCCCGATTCGCTCGCGTACCCGGGGTATGAGAATCGTGCCATGCGCCTGCGGCGTGACGCGGCTCGAGCGTTCGGACGGCTCACGGAAGCCGCTCGTGCCGAAGGCGTGGATCTGCGGGTGATCTCGGCGTGGCGCGACGCGTCGGCCCAACGACGGCTCTACTCGCGTGCGCTCGCTCGCGATCCGGATCAGCGCTGGAGTGCCGCGCCGGGTCGGAGTGAGCATCGCCTGGGAACGACGCTGGACGTGGGCCCACCGGATCTTGCGCCGCTCGACCCCGCTCTCGAGCGACATGCGGCCGGACGGTGGCTGCGTGAGCGGGGACCGGACTTCGGATTCGTCCTCAGCTTCTCGCGCGAGCGCCACGAGCAGCGCGGCGTGATCTTCGAACCCTGGCATCTGCGGTGGGTAGCCGAGGCCGTGGACGACGAGAGCGGCTGGTAGCAACGCGCCCTTCCCAGCTTTCCCGCCTTCCCTCGCGATCTCCGGGTCGCGATTTTGTTTGCCCCCG
>JAGQIB010000362.1 GCA_020431545.1 Gemmatimonadota bacterium | reverse complement strand
GGCGGATTCCGGAACATCAATGCCGCCCATCTGCTCGGCGTCCGCCTCTTCCTCGTCCCGCACGATGAGCCGATCCTGCGCGGGGAACGGCGCTGGCAAGGCGTGTTCGGGGACACGCTCCGCGTCGTCATGGATCTCTCCAACATCGACGAAGACACGTACTCGAGCACCGGCCAGCCGATCCGCCTCGCCTGGCCCAAGAACGAGGTCATCCCGCGCACGGTCGAGTGCATGCTCGAGAATGCGAAGCGCGAGAAGAACGACGTTCGATTCCTGGACGTGTCCATTCGCGGCCAGGACGGATTCGCCGACCTGGCCCGCGTGTACCGCCTCGACGAGGAGTTCCCGGACGTGCTCCGATCGCGGAACCGGCGGCCGCGCAACGACTGACCCGCGACTTGCCGAAGTCGGATCTCCGTCGCCATAGTCGCCGCATGGGCAACCACCGCACGATTCGTTCCCACGTCCGAAATGGCAAATGGAGCCGGCGGATGGAGGGAGTCTTTCTGGCCATCGCCCTGCTCTGGTCCGCGAGCGCCCACGGTGCCTCGGTCCGCGGAGCAGTCGTCGACGACGACGGTCGTCCGCTCGGGTGCGCGCACGTGTTCCTGGCCCCCAAGTTCCCGTCGGAGATGTCGCCTGCCTCGAGAATGCCGATCGCCTCGAGCCACCAGATGACCCCGGAGTCGGGGGACTTCTCCTACGAGCACGTACCCCCCGGCATCTACCACTTCGAGGCGCGTCACTGGAGTGGGCTGCTCCAGCAGGACCTGGTAGTCGAGGATGACTCTTCCGACTACTGGATCGAGGCCCGCATCGAGCGCGACGTGTCGATCGACGCGGTACCGGAATGGGAGATTCGCTCGAACTCTTGGTTCACCACGTCGTTCTCGGAGAGCGTGCTTGCGGACGGGCGGTTTGTCGGCTTGATCGACGTGACGAACTCCGATGATCGATCATGGAACGTTTGTCTTCAGACCATCGTTCGCCTGAGAGGCGGGATCGGTATCTGGCCGGAACCCACGCCGTTCGATCGAGTCTGCCCGGATACTTGCGTCGCGGCGAGACTCGAGCCGGGACAGCACATTCGTCTGCACACCGTGCCGTTGTTCTCGTGCGAACGGGGCACGTCCTTGGTCTTCCTCGCCGACGTGCGCGAGCAAGGAGCACTTTGGGACCTCTGGCAGGCTCGTCCGAAACCGATAAGGTGATCGCAGCCGAGTCCGCCGCACGACCGACGGGCCGCGCGCTTGTGATCACATCCGGGAGTGCAACTCCCTCCCCCACCCAGCCCGTCTTGATCCAGAGCCCGCCGGCTATCATGGTCCCTCGACTACCGCCCTCGCCGCCCCCACACCTCCCACCCCGGAGCCTCCATGAACTCCACCGAAATCCGCCGCCAGTGGGAGAACGCCGCGCCCGGCTGGGCTCGCTGGGAGTCCACCGTGGCCGCCTGGATGCAGCCCGCCACGGACACGATGTTCTCGCTCGCCGGCGTCAGTCCCGGCGCGCGTGTGCTCGACATCGCCTGCGGCGCCGGCAGCCAGACGCTCGTCGCGGCCCGGAGCGTGGGCGCGGATGGGCACGTCGTCGCGAGCGACATCGCCCACTCCATGGTGCAGCACGTGCGCGAGAACGCGCGCGCGGCCGGCCTCGCGAACGTGACCACGCTGGTCGGTGCGGCCGAGGACCTCGCGGTGGATCCGAACAGCTTCGACGCCGTCATCTGCCGGCTCGGGCTCATGCTGTTCGCCGCCCCCGCGAACGCGCTTACCGCGGCCCACCGCGCGCTGCGCCCCGGCGGCCGGCTCGCGGCCGTCGTGTTCACCACCCCGGACGCCAACCCGTTCATGGCCCGCCCGCTCCAGGTCCTCCTGCGCCACTCGGGCAAGACGCCCCCGGCCCCCGGCCGTCCCGGCATCTTCTCCCTCGGCGCCCCCGGCCGGCTCGCCGCCCTCCTCACCGAAGCCGGCTTCGCGGACGTGCACGAACGCACCGTCTCCCTCCACCTCCGCCTCCCCGCCGCCGCCGACGCGTTGACCATGATCCAGCAGGCGTTCGGCCTCTACCGCGCGATCATCGAGGACAGCCCGGAACCCGTACGGGATGCCGCCTGGGCGGAAGTCGGGAGTACACTCGCGTCGTTCGAGAGTCCTTCGGGGTTCGTGGCCCCGGCGGAAGTGATCGTGGTCGCCGGTACCCGGCCTGCTTGATCCGCGCGAAGGGGCGACCGTCGTGAGCGACGACGAAGCCATCATCGATGTTCCCGTCCTCAATCGCCTCCCGACGGGTGCGATCGTCACGTTCGCCGGACAGTGCGCGACCCGGAGCCTCCAGCGATTCAAGGAACTGTGGCCCGATGCTCCGATTGAAACCGTCCGATCGATCGACCGCGCCGTGGGCGCGGTCGGGGTGGACCGCTGGATTTCCGTCGCTCTCTATGAACAAGTCGAACGGGACGTTGCCGCTGCCTTCGAGATGGCGGAGAAGGCGAACAGACACGACGCCGCCCACGCGCTTCATGTCATTTCCGCGGCGGCAAAGTCTGCGATCACCGGCGGCACGGCCGTTGGCCTCTATCCGGGCGATGGGGTTCCTGCCGACGAATCCCAGTGGTGGAGGTTCAAGTATCAGGCCGCGTTCAACGCGGCCGGGGCCACCTGGTTCGCGAAGCGTCTCGATCTCGTCGATCCGATCCAGGCGGACTTCGCTGTCATTTCCGAGATCGCCCGCGACGAGTCCTGGTCCCAGGACCAAAAGACGCCTCCGTGGGTTCTCTTCTCACGAGAGGACCCCGAGGACGCGCCGATCGAGCGTCGGGTTGCGCTCGCAGTGCAGGATCTCTGTGTCCAGCTCGCGGAGTTCGTCGCGTCGCACGGTTCCGACGCCCTGGCCGCCATCGAGTGGCGCGATCTTGAGCGCATGCTGGCCGAGGTGCTGCGCGGCGTGGGCTTCGAGGTGGGCGGCGGCAAGGGCGCCAAGGACGGCGGCAAGGACGTCATTGCGCGGATGACGGTTCGCGGCAAGCGACTCGTCTATTACGTCGAGATCAAGCACTGGAGGAGCGGAAAGCGTGTCGGCGACAGGGAGGTCTCGAGCTTCGTGGAGGTGACGCTGCGCGACGGAACGGATGGCGGTCTGTTCCTGTCCACATCGGGGTATGCAGCCAGCGTTCACGCTCAGCTCGCGGAGATCGCGGAAGCGCGGATCCGACTCGGCAACGACGTCAAGATCGTGAGCCTGTGCCAGTACTACGTGAAGCAGCGAGGTCGCGCGGTCTGGGAGGCCCGGGACGTCCTCCCGAAGGTCCTCTTGGACGGCACGATCCGGTTGCCGACCTCTCCCGCCACGATCGGAACGACACCCGGCGCCCCTGCGGCAAGTTCCGGGTCGGGTGCCTCCGCCGCGCCCGGCGCCCCGCACCGCCACCATCGCCCGCATCCTCCCCGAGGAGCGACGTGAACCTGTTCGAGGAGTACCGGCCCGAGCGGCCCTCCGACGCCGCCCCCGTGCTCGCCGACCTCCGGATCCGCCCCGCCGTGCCGGCCGACGCGCCCGCTCTCGGAGCCCTCGAAGCCTCTCGCGAGGGCGGCGACCCCGCAGCGCGCGCTCGCGACGTCGAGCACTCGATCCACGCCGCAGCCACCGACCACCGCACCTTGATCCTCGTCGCCGAACACGAGCGACACCTGCTCGCCCTCGCGAAGGCGAGGCACTTCCTCCCGCCCGCCGCATCACCGCCGAGCGTCGCCCCGCCGGGCTGGTACCTGTCCGGCGTGATCGTGTCGCCGGAGTGGAGACGTCGCGGCATCGGGCGGGCGCTCACCCGCGCCCGCCTGGACCGGATCGCCGAGCACGCATCGGTGGTCTACTACTTCGCGAACGCCCGCAACCGCGTGAGCATCGAGCTGCACCGGCCGTTCGGGTTCAAGGAGGTCACACGCGACTTCACGTTTCCGGGCGTGACCTTCGAGGGCGGCGTGGGCATGCTGTTCCGCGCGGACCAGTGTCGCCGCCGGGCCGGATCGCACTGAGGCGGTTCTTCTGAAGTTCGATGCGGAATGTTACCCTGATGGGAGGCTGCCATGCGGGTGTTCGCCAGCAACCTCGCCGGGCTTCTCGGCCTGCTGCTCGTCGTATCCTTCTCGGCCGACATCGCCCCCCTTCGACCGCTGAAGACGGAACAGACCTTCGGCCTGTGGCTGGTCGTGCTCGTCCCGCTCGCGATCGTCCTGCTCGTGACGCAATTGATACTGTGGTGGCGGTTGCCCCGAACCCGCCCGTGGC
>JAGQIB010000361.1 GCA_020431545.1 Gemmatimonadota bacterium | reverse complement strand
GCCATCTCGGCAAGCTCGGGCGCGTGCGCGTGGATGGTCTCCCGGATGCGCGCGATCATCGCGTCGCGCGTCTCGAGCGACGTGGCGCCGAGATCGAGGAACGCGGCGCGGGCTGCGTGCGCCGCCTCGTCCACCGTCTCGAATACGGGACCGCCACGGGCAACCCGCGCCGCACGCGCCGGACCGCCCCCGGCGTGGGGGCGCGGCGCGGACTCCGCAGCCGGCACCGCCCCCTGGCTCTCGAGTCGTTCGAGCACCCGGACCACGAGGGAGTCGATGCGGCGCGCGTCCATCCGCTAGCCCCGGGCCGGGGCGGACTTCGCGTAGCGGATCTCGCCTTCGGTCTCCACCGCGTCCACGATACCCACGATCACCGCGTCGACCGGCTTGTCGGTGGTGACGGCGGTGAGGCGGGCGGAGCTGCCCGCGGAGGTGAGCACGATCTCGCCGGGACCGGCGCCCACGGCGTCGACCGCCACGACGAACGAACCCGTCGGGGCGAGGTCGAGCCCGATCGCCTCCACGATCTGGAGCTTGAACCCGTGGAGGCGATCTTCCTTGCGTGTCGCGACGACGGTGCCGATCACCCGCCCGAGCGTCATGAGCTCCTCCTAGGCGCCGGTCAGCTCCGCCGACCCCACGGGGAGGATCTGCTCGACGTTCCGGTGCGGGCGCGGGATGACGTGCACCGTCACGAGCTCGCCGACCTTGTTCGCCGCCGCGGCGCCGGCGTCCGTGGCGGCCTTCACCGCCGCGACGTCGCCGCGCACGATCGCAGTCACGTAGCCGCCGCCGATCTTCTCGTAACCCACGAGCGTCACGTTCGCGGCCTTCACCATCGCGTCCGATGCCTCGACCAGGGCGACGAAGCCCCGTGTCTCGATCAGTCCCAGCGCCTCACTCATCGTTCCCCTCCCCCGGGACAGTGGAAGCCAGCAGCAGTGATTCCAGCATGGGGTGCGGGCTCGGGATCACGTGCGCGGAGACGAGCTCGCCCACGCGCTTGGCCGCATCGGTGCCCGCGGCCACGGCGGCCTTCACGGCGCCGACGTCGCCGCGCACCAGCGTCGTCACGTAGCCGGACCCGATGCGCTCGTACCGGGTGAGAGTGACGCGCGCGGCCTTCACCATCGCGTCCGACGCCTCCACGAGGCCGACGTAGCCGCGCGTCTCGATGAGTCCTACCGCTTGCCCCTGCACGTGGCCTCCCGTTCCGCGAACCCGCCCCTGCGGCGGGCCTCGTTCGCTCCCGGGATCTCAAACGATCGGGGTTCTCCTGTCAACGCGGGAAGCCGGCGGGCGGCCCGAGGCGGCGGGTGGACGGACGCTGCGCGAGAGGGAGCGTGGCCCAAACGGAAACGAGGGGGACCGGAGTCCCCCTCGCCCGAGTTTCGGCCACCCACCCTCGCCGTGCGTCGATCGCCGAGGTTATCCTGACGGTGCAAGGCCGGCGTCGACGGATCACGCGCTCGGCAGGCAGCCATTCGAGCGGGCGTCCGCCGCGGTGCGACGGACGGCCCCATCCGGTAGCGACGCTCTGTCGGCAGCTTCTCACCGAAAGGGAGTCTCGATCGGTATTCGTCCCGCCCGAGGTCGCCGCTCCCGATTCGCTCTTGCCCGCACACCATGCAGGCGGCGTGCCAGTAGGGATGCGCAAGCACGGGTGAAGATCGGCGGAAGACGCCGAGCCTTTTCCCGGGTGCCCGGACCGCATTTCGCGAAACCCGTCCCCGCGTTTCGCAATTCGCGACTTCCGGTCGCGAGGTCCCGCCTCGGGTCCCATCGGACCCTCCCCGGTCGCCGGCCGGACCGATTGCGGCGACCGCCGTCCGATGCGAACATGCGCCGATGTCCGCCTTCCTCCACTTCGAATGCTCGGTCTGTGGCGAGCCGACGACGCCCTCCGGCCCCGTGGGCTTCGCGCACTGCTGCGGAGCGCCGTTGCTCGCGCGCTACGATCTCGAACGAGCGAACGAGGCGCTCCCGACGCGCGATGCCGCGGGCGCGCTCGGAGTCTGGCGCTATCGCGCGGTCCTTCCGCTCGCGGACCGAGTCGAGATCGTATCTCTCGGAGAGGGCGGCACACCGCTCGTATCCCTGGACCGTCTGTCCGCCGAGCACGGAGTCGAGATCCTCGCGAAGGACGAGTCCGGGAACCCGACCGGTTCGTTCAAGGACCGCGGCATGTCCGTCGCCGTCACCCTGGCGCGCGCCGCGGGCGTTCCCGGCCTCGTGCTGCCGACCGCCGGGAACGCCGGGGCCGCCGCCGCCGCGTACGGTGCGCGCGCCGGCCTGCCGGTCTCCATTCACGCGCCGGACACGACGCCGCCCGAGATCCTCGCGGAGATCCGATTGCGTGGCGCGCGGCTCACGCTTCATCCCGGATCGATCGCGGACGCGGGCCGGGCGGCGAGCGCGGAGGCCGCGGAGACGGGGTACTTCCCCGTCGCGACGTTCCGGGAGCCGGGACGCGTGGAGGGCAAGAAGACGATGGCCTACGAGGTCTTCGAGCAGCTCGGGCGCGTCCCGGACGCGATCGTCTACCCGTGCGGCGGCGGCACCGGAGTGGTGGCGATGGCTCGCGCGTTCGACGAGCTGGAGGCGATGGGACGGATCGGGCCGGAGCGGCCGGCCTTCTTCGCGGTGCAGGCCTCCGGGTGCGCGCCGATCGTGCGCGCGTTCGCGGCCGGTGACTCGACGGCGGAGCCCTGGCCGGACCCGGTCACGTTCGCGGCCGGCCTGCGCGTGCCCGTCGCGTTCGCGGACCGCCTGATCCTCGACGCCCTGCGCCGGACCGGGGGCGGCGCCGTGGCTGTTTCGGACTCCGAGATCGCCGACGCCGGGCGCGAGCTGGCCGGGCGCGAAGGACTGCTCCCCTGCCCCGAGGGCGCGGCCGCCTGGGCCGGCGCGCGACGCCTCCTCCGGCAGGACACGTGGCGACCGGGCGCCTCGGTCGTGGTGTTCCAGACCGGCAGCGCGCTCAAGTACCTCGCGGACTGGAATCGCCTGCTCCGGACCTGATCCGGGCGGATCGACCCCGCGAGCCGTTCACTCGTCCCCGGAACCTGTTCCCGCCCGCGGGGATGTCAAACGATCCGTCGAGTCAGCGCGTCCTCCCGGGTAGCCGCCCGTCTCCGACCCGGACGACGGAACCGCCGAGGACTCTGCCGACGAGGGCCCCATGACGCGTCTCCGGACCACTCCGTATCCGATCCCCGCGCTCACGCTGGCGCTCCTGCTCGCCGCGACGACCGCGCGGGCCGACTCGACGCCGCCGGCGAGCGACCACTTCGCTCCCCAGTACCTCCCGACGCTCGCCGCGGGACGCACCGAGACCGGCATCCACGTCGACGGCGTGCTCGACGACGCCGCCTGGAAGACCGCGACGAAGGCGCGGGGGTTCGCCGAGACGAATCCCGGCAATCAAACGCGCCCGCCGGTCGACTCGGAGGTCTGGATCACGCACGACGACGACAATCTCTACGTGGCGCTGATCGCCCAGGACGACCCGAAAGAGGTCCGTGCCTCCGTGTGCGATCGCGATCAGATCTTCCAGGACGACTACTTCGGCGTGATGCTGGATCCGTACGGCGATCGCACCTCCGGCTACGAGCTGTTCGTGAATCCGCTCGGCATCCAGGGAGACCTGCGCATGCTCGCCGACGGCAACGAGGACTCCTCGTTCGACATGCTGTGGGAGTCGCGCGGCCAGATCACCGATTCGGGCTACCAGGTCGAGATCGCGATCCCGTTCTCGAGTCTGCGCCTGCCGGAACGTCCGGTCCAGGAGTGGCGGGTGAACTTCTGGCGCGATCGCCAGCGGAACGTCCGCAACCAGTACGCCTGGGCCGCGCTGAACCGCGACAACCCGTGCTTCATGTGCCAGTGGGGCACGCTCACCGACCTGCACGTCGGCTCGGCGTCCCGCTCCGTCGAGGTCATCGGTTCGGTGATCGGCACCCAGGTCGGCTCGATGACCGACACCGACGATCCCGGCAGCGCGTTCGAGAACGACGACCCGAACGGCGACGCCTCGCTCAGCCTGAAGTACGGCGTGTCTTCATCGACGTTCGCGGAGCTCACGGTCAATCCGGACTTCAGCCAGGTGGAATCCGACGCCGGCCAGATCGACGTGAACCGGACGTTCGCGCTGTTCTTCCCGGAGCGGCGGCCGTTCTTCCAGGAAGGCGCGGATCTCTACGGCACCTGGATCGACGCCGTGTACACGCGTTCCATCAACGACCCCTCCGTGGCCGCGAAGATCACGCGTCAGCAGGACGGAATCAGCGGCGTCTATACCGTCGCCCGCGACGAGAACTCGCCCGTCATCATTCCCACGGAGGAGCGGAGCGAGTTCGCGCTGCTCGGCA
>JAGQIB010000360.1 GCA_020431545.1 Gemmatimonadota bacterium | reverse complement strand
CGAGGCTGCGCTCCCCCATGCGGCGCGCGTGATCGCGATCCGCGAGCACCCGGGCGAGCGCGTTCGCGAGGCCGTCGACGTCGCGCGGCTCGACCACGAAACCGTTCTCGCCTTCCTCGATCATCTCCGGCACGCCGCCGACGCGCGTCGTCACGAGCGGCTTCCCCATCGCCATCGCCTCGAGGAACGACATCGGAAACGTCTCGACCGTGGTGCTGCACAGCACGGACACGTCGAACAGCGAGAGCACACGCGGCACGTCCGTGCGTCGTCCCGTGAACACCACTCGGTCTCCGAGCGAGAGCTCGCCCGCGAGTCGCTCCAGCTTCTCCCGCTCCACGCCCTCGCCCACCACCAGGAACCGCGCGTCCGGCACCCGCTCGAGAACGCGCGCGGCCGCGCGGAGAAACGTCGCGTGGTCTTTCTCGGGGCGCAGCATCGCGAGGATGCCGGCGACCGGCGCGTCCGCCGGAATCCCGAGCTCGCGCGCGAGGTCCGCGTCGCGTGGCGCGGGACTCCAGTCCGTGAGGTCGATGCCGTTGTAGATCACGCGGATCGTGTTCGGGTCGTAGCCCTTGTCCTCCACGAGGAACGGGATCTGACCGCGCGCGACCGCGATGGCGCCGTCGATCCAGCGCGCGAGTCGACGTTCGATCGGCCGCTTCTTCGGATCCGTGTCGATGCGGCCGGTCGCGTGCTCCGCCATCAGGATCGGCCGAATTCCGAGGATGCGTCCCACGAGCACGCCGACGACCATCGTGGAGAATCCGCGGATCACGAGAGCCCGCACCCGTTCCGCGCGGCAAATCCGCAGCAGGCGCCACGCGAACCGCGGATCGAGCTTCCCGGGCACGTTCAGGACGTGGGTCGCCACGCCCGCCGCCGCGATCGGCTCCAGGAAGTGGCCGCCGTGCTTCTGACAGACCACGATCGGGCGGAATCGTGTCCGGTCGAGCCGGGTCACGAGCTCCGCGAGCTGCCGCTCCGCGCCGCCCGTGTCCAGATGGGTGACGAGGAACAGGATCGGCCAGGGGGCGTCCGAGGGAGGGTTCATCCGGGTCAGGATAGCACGCGGCCTCCCGGACCGACGATCGAGAAACCCCGGAAACCCCGCAACGACAGGCACTTCCGGGGCCGTGTCTTGACAGAGGGCCCGCGGATTTCTAATCTGGTACATGTCCCGCCCGCCCCGGGCTCGCGAGATGCCGGTGAACACGCCGGGCCGCGTCGGACCGGACGAGGAGCGTGAGAGTTCCTCGGGGCGGAGTTTTCCCGGCGAGCCGCCGGAACCCGAACGTGAGGCGACCATGACGACCGATGTGAAGATGCCCACCCTCGACATCACCGATGTCGCGTCCGCGAAGATGTCCGAGATCCTCCGCGAAGAGAAGATGGAGGGGAAGGGCGTGCGGATCTACGTCGAGGGCGGCGGGTGCTCGGGCTTCCAGTACGGCTTCGCGTTCGACGAGGCGCGGGACACGGATTTCCGGTTGCCCATGAAGGAAGGCTTCGAGGTGCTCGTGGACACGTTCAGCATGAACTACCTCCGCGGCGCGAACGTCGACTTCGTGGACACGATCGAGGGTTCGGGCTTCAAGATCTCGAATCCGAACGCGACCGGCTCCTGTGGTTGTGGGTCCTCGTTCTCGGTCTAGCGGGCGCCCTGCGGCAGGATGAAGAGGGTCCCCGCGAGGCGGGGGCCCTCTTTTTTTATCGCCGGCCTGCGGGCCGGGGAGAGCTCGCGGATTGTGCGAGCAACGCGGCGCGACCTGTCGTCGCGCGCGCGAGCATCGGGAAAGGAATCGACGAGATGCGCGAGAGAGATCGATCGGGACGGAGGGCGAGATCAGGACGAGCCGGGATCGGGGCGGCCCGTCTCGTGGGACGCGCCCGGCTGGCGGCGCGAACCGCCCCGCAGCGTCGCGGCAAG
>JAGQIB010000359.1 GCA_020431545.1 Gemmatimonadota bacterium | reverse complement strand
ACGGTACCGGTCACCGGATCAGGGTGATCCGACGGGCCGTCCGATGACCTTCGGCCTCCAGTTCCACGAAGTAGACACCCGCCGGCGCCGTCGTGCCGTCCGTCGCGCGGCCGTCCCAGTCGGCCTCGTGGCGGCCGGCCGGCTGCTCGCGCTCGACCAGAGTGCGGACGGTCCGTCCCGACACGTCGCGCAGCGAGAGCCGCACCTGACCGGAGCGGGTCAGCGAGTAGGCGAAACGCGACTCGCCGTGCATGGGGTTGGGAAAGGGTGGAGCCAGCCGGAAGTTATCTCTTGCGATTCCGGCCTCCACTCCGACGATCGGGTCACCCGTACCGCTGAGGGTCCCCACGCGCAGGCCGGTGGGGTTGCTCCCCGACGCGGCGAAGTTCTGGACCACGAAGTCCAGGTGATTCACGCCGGCGACGAAGCCGCTCGTGATCGTGAACGGCGCGAGCTGGCTGTACGTCGCCCCGCCGATCCCGGTGGCGGCGCCGTTCAACAGGATGGAACCGGAGTTGTCCACGCCCCACGTTCCCGAGATCGTGACGGTGGCGGGATCGAGGCCGGCGAGGTCGAACGAGATCCGGTACACGTAATCGCCGCCGGGATGAGGAGTCCCGAGCGCGGGGAAGTTCTCGTCGTCGTTCGGGGCGATCCACTGCGAGGTGCCGTCGTTCGCGAGCCAGTAACCCGTGGGGATCAGGGCGGCAACGAGAGCGTCGGGGCCGGGGTAGGACGGATCGGCGCTGGAGATCAGCGCGTAGTGCGGGTCCGCGGCACTGGCGGGCAGCACCGCGGAGAAGTCGTCCACGCCGGTCGGAAAGAGGCCGGGTACAGGGGCGGCCGACACTCGGACGGCCGAGGCGGACAGGAGTATCAGGGTCAGAGCGATTCGGAGCGTCGACATCGGAGTCCCTTCGTTCCGGCAGGTGCCTATTCGCCCGCGGGACCTGCGACCCGTGCCGCGGGCCAGTTCGCGAGGGAGCGCGGGAATCGGTCGCGGCACCCTCGGGATTCAGTGCGACACCCGGTCCCGGAAGGGGCCATGCGATGGTTCGGTGGCGAACAGCACCTGCCGGTGTCTCCCGAGAACGGGGCGGAGCATTCGCTCGCCGCGGAGAACGCGTGGTCGAGTCGAGTCACGACACTCGAGCGTCTTCGCCGCATGCCCCCTTTCGGATTGCCGACTCCCTGGTGGGGCTGTATCGTGCGATTCGCCAATGGCTTGACGCCCCCGTAGCTCAGGTGGATAGAGCAGCGGTTTCCTAAACCGCGTGCCGGGTGTTCGAGTCACCCCGGGGGCACCACTCGCGGGTGCGACCAGCCGGCGCTGCCGCGGGCGGTGTCTGGGTCGCCCGCACGGAGGAGTCCGATGCGCCGCCTTCTTCGCGCCCTGCTGCAGCTCGTGGCGATTCCCGCGCTCGCGGGCACCGCACTCGCGCACGGCGTGGCGCAGGGCGACAAGGGGTACATCCAGGAGGTCTCGGGCGCGATGCCGGTCGCTTTCGCCTACCTGGGCGCCAAGCACATGATCACCGGGTACGACCATCTCGCGTTCCTCCTGGGCGTCATCTTCTTCCTGTACCGCCTGAAGGACGTGTCGATCTACGTGAGCCTGTTCGCGATCGGGCACTGCTCCACGATGCTGCTCGGCGTGTTCCTGGGGTGGAACGTCAACGCGTACCTGATCGACGCGATCATCGGCC
>JAGQIB010000358.1 GCA_020431545.1 Gemmatimonadota bacterium | reverse complement strand
TTCGAGGGGCCGCTGCTCTCGATCAAGAGCGTGAGCTCGCTCGCCCACTACACGGACTGGGTCATCGGCCACGTCCACGGCGGCGCGCTCGGCTGGAACGGTTTCATGGCGGCCGGCATGTTCTACTGGCTCGTGCCTCGTCTCTGGGGAACGAAGCTCTACTCGGAGAAGATGGCCGACGCCCACTTCTGGATGGGCACGTTCGGCATCCTCCTCTACATCACGGCGATGTGGATCTCGGGCATCAGCCAGGGCCTCTACTGGCGCGCGCTCGACGCCGAGGGCTTCCTCAAGTACCCCGACTTCGTGGAGTGGATCGTCGCCTCGCGGACGCTGTACATCATGCGTCTCATCGGCGGCATCGCGTACTTCAGCGGCTGGCTCCTCCTCATCGCAAACGTCACGGCCACGATCCGTTCCGGCAAGCCGGTGAACGGCGAAGCCGACGTCCGGCCGCTGCAGATCCCGGCCCATGTGCCGCCGGGCTGGCGCGTCGCCTCCGCGGCGCCGGTCACCTTCTCCGTGCTCATCGTGCTCGCGGCCGTGCTGCTCGGCATCGCGAGCCCGCAGCTGAGCCCGGTGATCCTCACCTTCGGCGCCCTGCTCGTGGTCGGAGCGATCCTCATGAGCCTGCGCATGAAGCACGAGAACCAGCGCTGGCATGCGATGCTCGAGGGCAAGCCGCTCGTGTTCACGTTCCTGGTCCTGCTGGCGATCCTCGCGGGGGGCGTCGCCGAGCTCGTGCCCAGCATCGTGATCAAGCGGGACATTCCCCTCCTCCCGGCCGAGGCCGAGGCGGCCACTCCGCCGGAGGCCGACCAGGTCGGCACGGGCTACAGCGTTCCGGTGGACCCCAAGTTCGTCCAGCGGCCCTACAGCCCGCTCGAGCTCGAGGGACGCGACGTCTACGTGAGCGAGGGCTGCTACAACTGCCACAGTCAGATGATCCGCCCCTTCCGCCACGAGACGCTTCGCTACGGCGCGTTCTCGCGCTCGGAGGAGTACATCTACGACCATCCGTTCCAGTGGGGCTCCAAGCGCACGGGACCGGATCTCCACCGCGAGGGCGGCAAGTACCCGAACCTGTGGCACTACCAGCACCTCATGGATCCGCGGTCCACGTCGCCGGGGTCGAACATGCCGCCGTACGAGTTCATGAAGTCGCAGACCATGAACTACGACAAGACGGCCGGGAAACTCGCGGCCATGCGGAAGCTCGGCGTGCCCTACGACGACGCGGCGATCCGGTCGGCCGACGCCACCGCCCGCTCGCAGGCCGCCCTGATCCAGGCCGACCTCGCGACGCAGGGCGTGAAGATCGACGCCGACAGCCGGATGATCGCGCTCATCGCCTATCTGCAGCGACTCGGGCGCGGTCCGCAACCGACGTCCGCCACCGCGGGAGGGAACTAGCATGTTCCAGGAGTTCTTCCACGGGAGCGACCTCTTGATGTGGCCGCTCGTCGCCCTCGGAATCTTCTTTACGCTGTTCGTGGGGGCCGTGCTGCACGCGGTGTTCGGCCTCCGCGGACGGCGGCTGGATCACGTTTCTTCGCTGCCGTTGCAGTCGGATGACGAAGGGAGGACCGCGTGAGCGATCAGGAACGCGACGTCGTTCTCGATCACGAGTACGACGGCATTCGCGAATTCGACAATCGTCTGCCGAACTGGTGGCTCTGGAC
>JAGQIB010000357.1:8855-10474 GCA_020431545.1 Gemmatimonadota bacterium | reverse complement strand
CGCGCCACGGCGGTCGGCTCCGGCGCGGCGCCCGCGAGATGCAGCACGAGCACGGTGGTGACCGCGAACGCGTAGCGCTCGTCGTCTTCGCCGAAGCCGCGCGCTCCCACCGACGTCTCCAGGTGCACCGCGCCCACGACCGGCGCGCCGAGACCGAACGGCAACACGAGCCGGGACCGCGGCTTGTCCCGCTCTCCTCCGCGGAAATCGCGCCAGACCTCGCCCGTTTCCACGGCGCGCTCCGCGGCGCGCACGGCGTCCGTTCGCCCGGGGTCCTCGAAGCCGTCCGAGGCCGTCACCTCGAAACGCTCCGCGTCCGTGTCGCGCACGAGGAGCACGCCGCGATCGCCACGCAGCTCGTCGAGGAGACGGGCGAGCGTGAACGCGACGGGGTCCTCGCCACCCGGCAGCCGCAGCAACGACTCCGCGAACCGCCCCACATCCGCGAGGCGCAGGCCCGGCGCCCGCTCGTCCTCGTGTCCGCGGGCGACCTCGCTCGCGAGCCGCCCGAAGACCTCCACCGATTCGTCGTCCCCGAGACGTCGCGCGAGACGGAGTCCCGCCTCGGCGAGCTCCTGCCCGTCGCCCGGCCGATTGCCGACGAGAAACTCCACGGCGGTGCGCAGCGGCGACAGCACGTGCAGGGAGGCGCCGAGCTCGTCGAGAATCCGCTCCGCCTCGGTGAACGGCTCCACCGCCCGGTCGCCGCGCTTCGCGAACGCCCACGCGAGACCGCGTGCGAGCTCCACCGACGCGAGATCGAACGGGCGGCGCAAACGCCGGAACGCACGCGCGACCTCGTCGAAGACCTCGTCGGCTTCGTCGGTGGAGCCTTCCGCCGCGAGCACCTCGCCGCGCGACCGACGCACGAGCGCCTCCACCTCGCGACTGCGCATGCCGCGGGCGAGATCCTCGGCCTCGTTCAGGAGACGTCGCGCGCCCCCGAGATCGCCCGCCGCGAGCGCGAGCCGGATCTCGGTGACGATCGCCTCGGCCTGGATCTCGCGCGACGACACCTCGCGCCCGATCTGGCGCGCGTTCGCCGCTTCCCGCCCGGCGCGCTCGTGCTGGCCGCGCGCGAGGGACAGGCGCGCGGCATGGTTGTGCACCCACGCGCAACCGGCGCGATTCGCGGCCGCCTGCTGCAGCGCGAGCGCGTCACGGTACGATCGCCCCGCCTTGTCCCACTCGCCGCGGAAGAACGCCACGTCGGCGAGGTTGCCGAGCGAGACGGCCTCGCCCGAGCGATCGTCCATCTCGCGCTTCAGCTCCAGGCTGCGGCGGTGGAGCTTCTCCGCTTCGTCCCAGCGACCGAAATCCTGCTCGATGACCGCGAGGTTGTTCGCCGCGATCGCGGCGCCGCGCTTGTCGCCGATCTGCTCGAAGATCGTGAGACCCTGCCGGAACGACTCGGCCGACTTCCCGTCCTGGCCGAGCGCGCGGTAGATGCCGGCGAGATTGTTGTGGCACTTGCCCACGCCGAGTCGATCGCCGAGCTTCTCGAACAGTCCGCGCGCCCGCTCGAGCTCCTCGGCGGCGCGCGCGAGGTCGCCGCGGCGCAGGAAGAGAGTGCCCAGGTTGTTCGTGAGCGCCGCGATCTGCTCGTCGTCGCCCACCCG
>JAGQIB010000357.1:1998-8787 GCA_020431545.1 Gemmatimonadota bacterium | reverse complement strand
GCCGCGACACCGTGATCGTCGCGCACCTCGCCGTAGAGCTCGAGCGCGCGGTTGTAGTGCGTCTCGGCATCGGCCGGGCGACCGCGCCCCCGGGCGATGCTGCCGAGCAGCTGATGACATTCCGCCCGAACTCGCGGATCGCCCTCCCCGCCGAGGCCCTCCCGTGCGGCCTCCACGAGCCGGCTCGCCTCGTCGACGTCACCGAGGCGGACCAGCACGCGCGCGAGGTCGAGGCGGACCTCCACCTGCCGGTCGGGGCTCCCGGCCGCACCGAGGATCTCGAGGCTCTTGCGGAAGAACTCGGCCGCCCGCGCGAAGTCGCCGTCCCGCCGGTAGGTCTCCCCCGAAGCGTGCAGGACGTCGGCGAGCGCGCGGATCTCCCGCGGATCTCCCCCGGATTCGGTGCCTGGCTCCCGCATGCGCCGCCCTCGTGCCCGTACGATTCGGCTCCGCAAGCTTCGACTTCCGCGCGGAGCGGGATGAAGTTACCATTCCCGGGCGCCCTTCGCCGCGCCCGGATTCGACCGTCCGCCGACACGGCCGTCCGGTACCGAGAGCGACCGCAGGAGATGCAATGAACGTCGAACTGCTGAGTGAACTGTGCCGGACGCCGGGACCCCCGGGCCGGGAAGAGCGGATCCGTGAGATCGTGATCCGCGAGCTGTCCCCGCTGGTGGACGAGATCGAGGTCGACCGGATGGGCAACGTGTTCGCGACCCGCCGGCCGCGCGGCCGCGCCGGAAAGGGCGAGCCCCGTCGGGTCATGCTTTCCGCCCACATGGACGAGATCTCGCTGATCGTGACCCACGTGGACGAACACGGATTCCTCCGGTTCGCGCCGCTCGGCGGCTTCGATCCGAAGACCCTCTCCACCCAGCGCGTCATCGTCCACGGATGCAAGGACGTGCTCGGGGTGATCGGCAGCAAGCCGATCCACATCATGACGGACGAGGAGCGCCAGCGTCCGCCGAAGCTCGAGCACTTCTTCATCGACCTCGGTCTGCCCAAGGCGAAGGTCGACAAGCTCGTTTCGGTCGGTGATCTGGCGACGCGCGAGCGCGACTTCGTGGACATCGGCGACTCGGTCTGCACGAAGTCGCTCGACGACCGCGTGGGCGTGTTCGTGATGATCGAGGCGGTTCGCGCGCTGAAGAGCCACGCGGTGGAAGTCATCGCCGTCGCCACGACCCAGGAAGAGGTCGGCATCCGCGGCGCGACGGTCGCCGCCGAAGCGCTGCGGCCGGACCTCGGCATCGCGCTCGACGTCACGCTCGCGAACGACGTGCCGGGAGCCAGCTCCGAGGACTACGTGACGAAGCTCGGAGCCGGGACTGCCATCAAGGTCATGGACTCGAGCGTGATCTCCGACTTCCGCGTGGTCGATGCGCTCCGCGCGATCGCGCAGAAGAAGAAGATCCCGTACCAGATGGAGGTCCTCACCAAGGGCGGCACCGACACCGCGGCGATCCAGCGCGCGGGAGGCGGCGTGCCGGCCGGTTGTGTGTCGATCCCGTCGCGGTACGTGCACTCGGTGATCGAGATGTGCCACCGCAAGGACATCCAGGCGTCGATCGACCTGCTCGTCGCGTTCCTGACGGAGGCCGACAAGGTCCCGCTCGATCACGCGTAGTCGGCGGTCGGCGGCGGGGCGTGATCACGCGTAGTCGGCGGTCGGCGGCGGGGCGTGATCGCGCGTCGCCGCCGGTCGGCCGGAGGAGACTCGAACCCGCGCCGCCGTCGTCCGGCCGCGGAAAGGAGCAGTCCATGAGCGGGTCTCGACTCGATCCCGGGCGGCTCGCGCTGCATCAGGTCGTTCGCTTTCACGAGGAGAGCGCACGCGTGCGTGCCCTCGGGGAGCGCGAGGCGTTCCGCCTCGTGCCCCGCGACCGCTGCCTGCGCGCGGAATGGACGCGACTCGATCCGGAGGACGACGACACCCCGTTCGCGTTTGCCCGCATCTGTTCCGGCGGCGGCGCGCTCGTGATCGAATCGTTCTCGGAGGACTGGCTCCGGGCGGCGGAGCGGGAAATCTCGGGCGGGGCCGCCTGGCCCCACGACGAGACGCGGGCCCTGCCGTTCGAGCGCTTGCTGGAGACTCCCCACGCGATCTGCGGTCCCGCGGGACAAGCCGCGTCACCGCACCTCGCCCGACGCGAGGTCGCGGAACTGTACCTGCGGCTCGCCTGGCCGTTTCTACCGAACGATGCGCTCGGCGGGCGCACCCCCTCGGCCGTCGCGGAGACCGCGAGCGGGCGAGAGCGGCTCGAGATCCTGACGGAGGCGTTGCCGGACTCGTTGCGCGAGGCCTGGGCCTGCTTCCCGGACCTGGACGCGGACGAGATGCGGGACATCTTGTTCCCGAGGCGCGTGCGCCGCGCGACCGGCGAGCCCGCCCCGATTCCCGACCCCCGGAGAACCTAGCCTGACTTCCCGCGACTCGAGTTCCGTTTCGCAGCGGTTGCTGGAGGGCGCCGCCGCCGGGGCCGTCCTCGGCACGTGGCTTCACTTCCTGGAGCTCTCGGCCACATGGCACGTGTGGGCCGACGCCCTGAACGCGGTGTTCCGCGTGCTCTCCGGTCGCTTCGCCGACGCGACGCTGATCCGGCTCGACACGACCGCGGTGGCGACGGCCTGGTACGTCGGCGGGCACGCGCTGATCGGCGCCGGAGTGGCGCTGGTGATCGGGGGGCTCGCCCGACGGGCTCCCTTCGTCGTTCGCTCACTCCTCCTCGGAGTGGTTCTCGCCGCACTCGACGGGTTCGTACTCGGCACCGTGTGGCGGCACCGCGCTCTCGCGCAGGACGTCGGGTGGGCGCTCGTGGGGATCGGCGGAGCGGCGGCGGCGATCGCGGGCATCGTCGGCGGTGCGATCGCCGCCCGTCTCCCGCGGGGGTCGCGCCGGGCCCTGGCCAGCGGCGTCGTCGTCTCGATGCTGATCTGGGTCGTGAGCGTGAGCGCCCTGGCGAGCCGGGCCCCCGCGCGGCCGAACGGCGAGGAAGTCGCGAGCCCCGAGCGGGCCCCCACGGGCGTGAAGATCGCGATCCTGGGACTGGATGGCATCGACGGCCGTCTCGTGGACGAGGCGATCGCGGCCGGACGCATGCCGAATCTCCAGGCGCTCATCGAGCGGGGCTGCCGCGGGGACCTCCGCTCCATCCGGCCGCCGAAATCCCCCGTCGTCTGGACGTCCGTCGCCACCGGCGCCGTGCCATCGGTCCACGGCATCGAGGACTTCGTCGTGCGGCGCGACGGCGACCGCGTCCCGGTCACGTCGAACCTCCGGCGCGTACCGGCGCTCTGGAATCTCGGGGCACGTGCCGGGTTCACGTCCGCATTCGTGAACTGGTACGTCACGTGGCCGGCGGAGACGATCGCCGGCGCGATGATCTCCGATCGCGTCGACTTCGACGATCTGCCACGTCGCGTCTCGCCCGAAGCGCTGACCGCGGTCGTGGATTCCGCTCGCGCCCAGGTGGACGCCCGCGCCGACCGGGAGATCGCGAGCTTCACCGACATTCCACCGGATCGCTTCGCGGAGTGGCGCGCGAACCGCTGGGGACAGGCGCGCCGATCGCTCGGCATCCTCGACGACGTGGTCCGGCACGATCTCGTCACGCTCGAGTCCGCGCGGGTCGCGTTGCGCCACGGACAGCCCGATCTCACGGCGCTGTACTTCCGCGGCAACGACAACACCCAGCACCTGTTCTGGAAGTACCGGCTCGCGGCAAAGGACGGCGAGCGAGTGGCCGACCTCGTCTACGGCGACCTCACGCCCGAGGAGGAACGGGCCTTCGCTCCCGTGGTCGATCGATACTATCGGTTCATGGACGGCTTGCTCGGCGAGGCGCTCGATCTGCTCGATCCCGAGACCGGCGTCCTCGTCCTCTCCGACCACGGCTTCCTCACGAACAACGAGCGCAGCCAGTGGTGGCGGCCGAACCGGCTCCTCGAGCTGTGCGGGCTCGCGGAACTCCAGCCCGGCACGGGCGGCGCGGCCGACTCCGCCCGCAGCGTCGTGTTCGACCCACGGCCGCCCACGGTCGACGCGCGTCGGGTGTTGCGGATCGGCGGCCACGGAGACGCGACGTCGCTCGCCCTCGCGAAGGAACGTCTCGCGGCCTGCCGCGTGAACGGAGACGAACCGCTGTTCCGTGCGCTCGCACTGGACGAGGACGAGCTCGGGCCGCGTCTCGTCGCGGTGTTCGACGAGACGGTCGCTGGCGAACGGGTTTCCCTGCCCCCGGCCGGCGGCTCCGGCTCGAGCGAGTTCGAGTTCCCCCTGTCCGAGATCCGCGTCCCGGAGGGCCACTCCGGCGACCACCGCATGGACGGTCTCCTCGTCGCCGCCGGCGGCCCGTTCCGAGCCGCGGCCACGATCGACGGCGCCCGCGCCATCGACATCGCCTCCACCGTCCTCTACGCGCTCGGCGCGCCGTGCCCGCTCGACGTCGAGGGAGTTCCGCTCGTGGATCTCTTCGATCCCGCCTGGCGTGAGGCGCATCCGGTGCGCTGGATCGCGACGTACGGGGCGCGTGAGGATGAGGAGCCGGGGGACGCGATTGCGACGGGCGTGGACGACCGGATCCGCGACGAACTGCGCGCCCTCGGATACATCGAATAGATTGTGGTTCGGAAACTGTGTCCGAAGCCCGGCCAGCGCTCAACATCGGTGACGCGCTGGGCTCAGTCGGCGTATTGAAGTCGGTGCGGACGCGAAAGTCCCCGCGGGAGCGTCGCCACCTCGCGACGGTAGTAGCCTCCCCAGCGCGCCGGAAGCACCATCTTCGACACGAACAGGCGGGAGTCGAGAATCTGCTCCACCGTCTGCTTCGCGCGAGCTACCCCCAGCCGCATGGCCGGCGTGGCGTCCTGCATCTTCTCCGAGAACGACTTTGCGAAGTTCCGCCATACCACGAAGATCGCCAACCGCTCCACGGCACTCTGAAGGGTCTTCGAAAAGGCGATGGTCTCCCGTTTGTGGTTTGCGCCCGAGTGCCGGATCAGCAGGTCGGCCAGATTGGCGGGAAACAGGGGGTTCGATGGAACTCGAGCCTCCACCGACGGTGTGCTCGTGTGCTGTACCCGCCGTCCGCTGCGGTGGAACGCCCGGGGGTAAGCCGGGTGCTCATCAGTGTGCACGGAGAGCGCCGCGGTGGACGAAGGCAGCATCGTGACCAGCTCCGCAACACTCTTCTCGATCGCCTTCGGGTCCGGGCGACCGTGCTGCCGCTCGAGCTCGGCTCTCCGCTGCTTCTGCCAGGCGGTCATGGTGCCCTTGCGGCGGAGCTCGGCCTCAGCGAACGCGTACGTAAAGTGAGTCTCGGCCCCGACGGCGAGGTTCAGATGGCAGGGGTAGAACTGTGAGTGGGCAAAGCTCTCGAAGCCGTCAATCACGATGGCCTCAGACATCTCCAGATCACTCACGTGATGCCACTGGTAGAGCAAGCAATGCCGACCCAGCCTCTCGGCAATGCGCATGATGGTGGTGTGGGAAACGCGGAACTCTCTCGCGATCTGGCGGTAGCCCGAGCACGCCACGAGCCGCAGGAATACAGGAATGAGCAGGTCCGGTCGCTTCATCCAGTAGGTAGAACGGAACGACTGTAAACTGAAGGCGCGCCGACAGAACTTGCATTGATACCTCTGGTGTCTACACCCGCGACGATCGGGCGACGAGAAGCCGATCTTCCGGTAGGCCCAAGTGGATCTGGCCCAATGATTTGGACAGCCCGAGTTAGGGCAGAACGGCGGCCGAAGGGCAGAGACATCGGATGACATGTCCCGGATCCTTGAAAGATCCGGGCCAAACACAGATTACGAACCACAATCCTGGAACCAACGGGCGTACTGATCGTCGAACGCGAGAAGCGAGAGGTCCGGCATCCGCTTCAGGAACAGCACCCCATCCAGGTGGTCATACTCGTGCTGCACGACCGCCGCCGCAAAGCCCTCGAAGCGGCGACGTCGCGGCTCCCCGTTGCGGTCCAGGTAGTCGACGTCCACCGCGGCGTGACGCAGCGTCTCTCCGCGAAGGCCCGGGATGGAGAGGCACCCTTCCCAAAGCGACAGGTAGTCGCCGTCCTCCGGGACGGACAGTCGGGGGTTGACGAGGATTTCGAGCCCGACGTCGGAGTCGTCACGATCGCCGGGGTCCATCACGAACAGACGAATCGATTCGTGGACTTGCGGTGCCGCGAGCCCGACACCGGGAGCTTCCATCATCGTTTCGATCATGTCGTCCACGAGGCGTTGGAAGTCCTTCGCCCCGACGAGATCCGGATCGATGGGGTCGGCCGGTCGCAGGAGCACGGGATTCCCGAGCCGGGCGATCATGCGAAGCGACATGGCGACCTCCCCGAAGAAGCACCGCCCGACGTTCCCGAGCGAGACACCGCCGGCCTCCCCCGCGGAGCCCCGCGCCAGCCATCAATCTACGAACCGCCGAGTGCGCTGTCGACCGGCGCCGCGCAGTCTGGCTGGCCCCGACCGGCTCGAGGCGCAGCCACCCCCCCAAGCCCTTGCAATCACGTCGGTTCCGCCCGACTGGACATCTCCGCGCCCTTTTGCTAAGGATGATGGACTGCACGCGTGCGTCGAAACTTCGCGAACCTGGAGTCCTCCCATGAATCGAGTCCGCCGCGCCCTGGGACCGTTGCTCTTCTCGGCCCTCGTGCTCCTGGCCGCTCCCGCCTGCGACGACCAGCGCGGTCCGGTCACTCCCCAGGACAACGGCGTGCTCGACGCGGACTCGATCTTCCAGTCCGCCATCGTGTTCACCGGGATCTACAA
>JAGQIB010000357.1:0-1865 GCA_020431545.1 Gemmatimonadota bacterium | reverse complement strand
TTCCAGATCGACTGCGGAACGCCTCTGCCGCTCGTGGTGTCGACGAACACCGAAGTGGAAGCCGCCCTGTTCGTCACGCTCGTGGAGACCTCGCCCGGGCTGCAGTACACGATCTCCATGCCGTTCGACTTCGCGACGGGCACGCCGACGGGGCTGACCGTGCAGCTCCCCTCCGACATCGGGATCGATCTCGAGGTGACGACGCCGACCGGCGTGCTCACGTGCACCCTCGACGGCGACCGGGCAGGCGGCCCCGGGATCGTCCGGCAGCGCGGCACGGTCCGCTTCGAGGAGGCAGGCAACGTGACGTTCGTGCAGGAAGTCGCTCTGGACTACGGTTTCGACGACGCCGCGTCGCCTCGATTCGAACCGTATCCGAGCGGGACGTACGAGATCGGATCGTTCGGGGGATTCGGCTTCGACCGCGGACCCGGCATTCCGGTCGACGTTTCGTTCGACGGCGAGGGCGGTCTGACGTACTCGTTCGAAGGGATGAGCTGCACGGCCGACATGCCCACGTTCTCGAATCCCTGCGGCGACAACTGAGCGAAGCGGCGCGTCAGTCCTCGCGCGGCGGAGTCGGCGGGGCTTCCCGCCGACCGGGAGCGCGGCGCCGCCGCACCGCTTCCCGGAGCAACCACTCGATATGGCCGTTGACGCTGCGGAGGTCGTCGGCCGCCCAGCGGCTGATCTCTTCCCACAGATCCGGCGGGATCCGGAGCAGGTAGGCCTTCCGCTTCGGCACGTTCCCCTCCCCTCCGCTCGCGTCGATCGCGCGGGTCGACCTAGTACATCGAGCCCGCGTTGAGCACCGGTTGCGCGTCGGCGTGACCACACAGCACCACCAGGAGATTCATCACCATCTGGGCCTTGCGCTCGTCGTCCAGCTCGACGATCTGCCGCTGTCCGAGATGGTTCAGCGCGTCCTCGACCATGCCCACGGCGCCGTCCACGATCTTCGCGCGCGCGGCGATGATCGCGTCCGCCTGCTGACGCTGCAGCATCGCGCCGGCGATCTCCGGCGCGTACGCGAGGTGCGAGAGGCGTGCTTCGAGGACGTCGACTCCCGCGCGCGACAGCCGTTCCGCGAGTTCGCGCTCGAGCTGGCCACTCACCACCTCGATGTCGCCCCGGAGTGAGTGCTCACCTTCCGCGTCCGCCGAATCATAGGGATACGACGTGGCGAGGTGCCGCACGGCCGACTCGCTCTGGGTCTTGACGTACTCGACGTAGTCGTCGACGTCGAACAGACACTGGGCCGTGTTCTGGACCTGCCACACGACCACGGCCGCGATCTCGATCGGATTTCCCGCCCGATCGTTGACCTTCAGTCGCTCGCCGTTCAGGTTGCGGGCACGCAGCGACACCTTCTTCTTGACCATGAACGGGTTCACCCAGAAGAAGCCGTTCGTCTTCACGGAACCGACGTACTTCCCGAAGAAGATGAGCGCTGCGGCCTGGTTCGGCTGGACGACCAGGAAGCCGTTCACGAGCAGGACCGTCAGGAGAATCCCGAGCACGCCGGCCACGATGATCGGGGGGGAACCGCTCGAACCGCCCCCGATCACGAGCGCGACGGAAAGAGCCAGCAACGCGAACAGCAGCACGACCATCAATCCGCCGGAAGCCGGCTTCGAAACTGTTTCCCTGGTCATCGAACGATCCTCCTTCGCGTCGGAATGCGATACCGATATGATATCACATCGGTAGCAAGTGTCCAGGGCTCGAGAGAAAAACAGGACGAGACCCCTGAGTGGGATGGGAGCCGGAGGCAGGACGGGGCCCGGAACGGGATGGGAGCCGGAGGCAGGACGGGGCCCGGAACGGGATGGGAACCGGAGGCAAGGCGGGGCCCGGGTGCCGAA
>JAGQIB010000356.1 GCA_020431545.1 Gemmatimonadota bacterium | reverse complement strand
CTACGACAACGACGGCGACCTCGATCTCGCCCTGTGCACCGGGAACGTCGGGCTGTTCGACGTCGCGTTCCCGGGCGATTCCGTGTCCTTCTACTTCAACACGCGCTACGCGGACGACGGCGTGGACGGCCTCCGCATCACGACGCCGGCCGACACCGTGTGGGCCACGCTGGAGATCCGCGGAATGTCGGATCCGTCGCTGATCTTCCTGGGCCTGAACGAACTGCACCCGAGCAGCGCGACGAACTTCCCGATCACGAGTCAGCACTTCGGGGTCCCGCCGTACACTCCGGGCGTGAGCCGCGGAATCTACATCTGGCGGACGGCGAACGCGGTCCAGGTTCGCTGTTCCACTCCGGACCTCAATCTCGACACGTTCGACGGGTTCTTCACCGCGTCCGTGCCGTTGCCGAACATCGCGACGTTCAACCTGGAGGACCCCGGCTTCGGACCCGGCGAGCCGCTCGTCTACCGGAACGACGGCGGGGTGTTCGTCGACGTCAGCGGCTCCATCCTGCCGAGCTACGCGTTCGTCAATCCGCGCCAGGTCTCCTGGGTGGACTACAACAACGACGGGCGCCTCGACCTCCACGTGATCGACAAGGGCAACAGCGCCCAGCCGAACCCGACGGACAAGCTCTACCGCAACACCGGGACGAACTTCGCCGACGTCACTCTGTTCGAGCGACTGCGCGGCACGTCGATCGGCCTCGCCGACGGCGGCGTGTGGGGAGACGTCGACGGCGACGGCGACCTGGACCTCTACCTGATGGAGGGCGAGGGGCCGGCCTACTACTCCGACGGCGGAACCTCGAACCTGTTCCTGAACGAAGGGAACCGCGGCCCCTCGATCCAGCTCGATCTCGTCGGACGCGACTCCGGTCGCCACGGCGTCGGCACGCGCGTTCGCCTGGTCGTGAACGGGACGAGCATCTACCGCACGGTGGAGGCGAACTCGTGGCGCGGCTTCCAGGATCCGCTGCGCGTGCACCTCGGGCTCGGCGGCGCGGCGGCCGCGGACTCCCTGATCCTCGAGTGGACGTCGGGCGCGGTGGACTCCTACGGTCCGGTGCCGGCCGGCTTCTACACGCTGACCGAGGGCGAGCCCCCGACGGACGCCCCGCTGGGTGGCGCGGGTTCCGTCGGCGAAGGCTTCGGCCTCGGCCTCCCGCTGCCCCAGCCCGCGCGCGGGACGCAGACGTTCGTGATCACGTCGGAGCGCCCCACGGGCCTGGACGTCACCATCCACGACGTGGCCGGACGGGTCGTTCGTCACCTGCACGATGGCCCGGTGGCCGCCGGCGCGACCTCCCTCGCATGGGACGGCCGGGACGATCACGGCGCGACCGTCGCCTCCGGTGTGTACTTCGTCGTGGCGAGCGACGGCCGTCGCGAGCTCGTCCGCAAGAGCGTCCGCACGCGCTAGTGGCCGAAGATCCTCCTCCCGATCGCGCGCTCGAGGGTCTCTGCGCCGACTGTGTCCACGCCCGTCGTGTCGCGTCCACGCGCGGATCCCGGTTCACACGGTGCGGCCTTTCCGACTCGGATCCGCGTTATCCGCGTTTCCCGCGTCTCCCCCGGCTCGCGTGCGACGGTTTCCGCTGGAATCAAGAATCGCCGAAACCCGGCAACCCGAAGCACTGATCGGCCGCGAACG
>JAGQIB010000355.1 GCA_020431545.1 Gemmatimonadota bacterium | reverse complement strand
GACCTCTACTACCGGCTGAACGTGATCAACATCGTGCTGCCGCCGCTCCGCGAGCGGCGCGAGGACATCCCGCTCCTCGCGGAGCACTTCCTGCACCAGTTCGCCGAGGAGGGATCGAAGGTCGCGTTCAGCGACGCGGCGCTCGATCACCTGTCCGCCCACTCGTGGCCCGGCAACGCGCGAGAGCTGCGGAACGCGGTCCAGCGGGCCTTGATCCTGTGCTCCCAGGGGGAGATTCAGCCGGAGCATCTTCCGGATCCGAAGCGTCGCCGGCCGCGGCCTCCGCGCGAGGACGGCGACGCCATTCGCGTGGAAGTGGGAACGTCCATCCGCGACGCCGAGAAGGCGCTCATCCTCGCGACGCTGGCCGCCTGCGACGACAACCGCACGCGGACCGCCGAGATGCTCGGCGTCAGCGCGAAGACGCTCTACAACAAGCTCACGGCGTACGAGCAGGCGCAGAACGAGGGTGCCGGCTCGTGACGATGGGGCTTGGGCCGCGCCGCGTGTGGGCGCTCGCGATCCTCGCCGGGGTGCTCGTCGGCGCGTCCGCCGCGCTCGAGGTCTCGAAGACGACGCGACTCGCTCTCGTGCGCGCGCGGACCGAGAGCGCGCTGGTGGCGGGCGCCGTGCAACGTCAGCTCGATCTGCTTCTGCGGGACCGTCCCGACGCGTCGCTCTCGGAACTGGCCCATCACCCGAACCTGCAGCTCGTGCTCGGCGATGCGCTCGTGCAGGCGTCGTCGGTGCTCTACGCGGCGGTCGCCGATTCGTCGGGCATCGTGGTGGCGCACAGTCTCCCGGCCCGCGTGGGGAAGCCGGTCGCGGTGGTCCCGGATCTCCCGTCGGCGGAGGGAACGCTGTCCGCGATGCGTGCGCTGTACGGCATGAACAGCCGGGTCGGAATGTTCCAGAACGTGACGCGGCTCGAGCGAGACGGCGTGGAGTTCGCCACGATCCACGTCGTGGTGCCCGTGGCCTTCCTGCGCAAGACGGCACACGAGTACTTCGGGAGCGGCGCGCTCGTCTCCGCGGCGGCGATCCTCCTCGCGATCGTTTCCGCGGTGCTCCTGACGCGCTTCGCGACCGGACGTCTCCGCGAGATCGGGGAGGGCGTGGAGGAGCTGCGCGCCGGTCGCGACTGGTCGCTCCGGGAGTCCGGTGCGGACGAGTTCGGTCGGCTCGCGGCGCGCTTGACGGAATGGGGGCAGCAGTACCGCGAGGAACGTCGCGAACGAGATCGCGCGCGCGTGCTCATGACGCTCGGCGAGATGTCCGCGGGCGTCGTGCACGAGCTGCGCGCGCCGCTGCAGACGTTGACGCTCGATCTCGACTCGCTGTCCGCCGTGGTCGCCGGCGACGAGGAAGGAGAGGCCTGTGTGGCCGAGGCGCGACGAAAGGTCCGCCGCCTCGACCGTGCGATTCGTGGCTACCTCGCGATCGCGCGACTCCGTCCGAGCGCGATGCAGGTGCACGACGTTCGCGAGCTGATCCGCCGCTACGCGGAGGAGCTCGAGTCGGACGTCCAGCTGGGAGGACTCGACCTCGTGGCGGAGGTTCCGGACGAACCGGCGTGGATCGAGGCGGACGAGATCGTGCTCGGGCAGGCCGTCTCGAACCTGGTGCGGAACGCGCTGCACGCGCAACCCTCCCGGGACGGGCGAATTGTGTTGCGGGCGGAACGGGCCGGCGACAAGATCCGGATCGTCGTGGCGGACACGGGCCCCGGACTGGGTCCCGACGATCGGAAGAAGGTTTTCGAGCTGTTCTACACGACACGCGCCGACGGCACGGGCGTCGGACTCCCGCTGGTTCAGAGAACCGCGGAGCTGCACGGCGGGCAGATCCGTTTCGAGTCGGAACCCGGAGTCGGCACCACCGTGTCGATCCAGCTCGCCGCGCTGGAATCGGCCACCACCCAGCAGCCTGGATGAGCTCGCGCGGAGCCCGGATGAACGCAATCACTTCGTGGGTTCGGCGAGCCGGAACGTGGGCGGTACGTCAGCGAGTGGCCCTGGCGATCGCGCTCTTCGGCGGAGCCGGTTGCGGCGGCCCCGCGACCGGTCCCGATCCGTCCGCGATCGGCGACGCCTCGAAGCCGGTGGTGCCGGAGCGCACGGCAGATCTCACCGTGCCCGAGATTCCGGAGCGCACGGCGGACCTCACGGGCGCCGCCGACGCACCGGAGCTGTTCCAGCCCGCGGCGCCGGAGACGGTCTACATCGAGCGGGATACGGAACCGGAAACGGTCTTCGTGACCAAGCCCGAGACGGTCAAGGTCTCGGCGGCCGAGGACGACCGGTCTCCCGCGGCCGCGCCGGGCTCTCTCGCGTCGCCGGATTCCACGAACCGGCTGGTCGTGGATCTCGAGGAAGGGCGGGAGGGAGCGCTCCACTCGCAGACGCTCGGGGACCTCGTGGCCGCGGAAGCCGCCCTCGATCGGCTGAACGGAAAAGAAGTCGCTCCCGAGGTTCGCGATCAGGTCGACCTCGTCGTGGAGTTGATCGCCTCGTCCCGCCAGGCGCTCGCGTCGGACGTCTCTTCGGCCGCCGTGCTCGCGGGCAAGGCGCGCCTCCTGGCCGAGGAAGTCTCTCCGGAGTGATCCGTCGTGAGTGACTCGCCGCGCCCTCTCGATCACGCGCTCCGCTGGTTGTTCACGCTCGCGCTCGCCTGGGGACTGCTGTCGTTCACGTTGCTGCTCCCGGGAATCGAAGGCGCGGAGCGCGCCCGTCCCCAGTCGTGGATCGCGAGCTACGGGATTCCCGTCCTCGCGTTCGGCCTCGCGCTTCTCGTGACCACCGTGTTGATCCGCTCCATCCCCGGCTTTCTCGCGGTGCCGGAGTCCGTGGGGCCGTGGCGTCTCGTGGGGGGGATCGCGCTCGGCACGCTCGTCGCGGCGATCGCGGTCGTGGCGCTCTCGCTCGGCGTGATGTGGCAGCTCGATCCGCCGGGCGCCCGTCCGGACGATCCCCAGCACGTCTCGCTCGTGTTCTGGCTCCTGCCGTGGCTCGCGGCCGCCTGGACGCCCTCGCTCGCGATCCTGTTCGGAGGATGGTGGGCGGGGCGGGGGCGTTCCTCCGACTCCTGACGGGCCGTTCGTCCCTCGGGAGCCACCGCTCGGCCACCCGCCGTATCTGGGGTCCCCCGGCTTCGTCTTTGGGGGCGTTGGCAGGGCCACCGCGTTCCCCGGCCCGCGTTCACGTCCAGAGAATCCGGCGCAGAGC
>JAGQIB010000354.1 GCA_020431545.1 Gemmatimonadota bacterium | reverse complement strand
AGGTCGCCCTGGTGGAACAGGCGACGCACGACTCCGCCCCGCTTCAGGATCCCCACACCTCCCATCGCCTCGCGCACGATCAGGACGTCGTCCGGGCCCGGCCCGAACGGGTACTCGCCGAGCAGGGCGGCGCGGTCGGCGTCGCCGATCGGCTCGTCGCGGTAGCGCGGGTCCGCGTCGCCGAGGGATTCGAGGTACTCCACGACCTCCTTCGCGTCCCCGTTGCGCGCGTGCTGCAGCAGCGTGATCCCGTGGGGGCCGCGCAGCCGGCGAAGCTCCGGATTCGTGTCGACGATCGCGCGCACCGCGGCGACATTGCCGAGCATCGCGAACGTGAACAGGTCCGGGCGCGCGCCGTGTCGCAGGAGGAGCTCGGCGATGTCCGGGCGTCCCACGTGGGACGCGGCGCCGAGCGCCGTCTCCCAGTCGCCGAATCCCCAGTCGATCGTCGCCTTCGCGAGGGCCGGCCTCGCCTCGACGAGTGCGCGGACTCCGTCGAGATCGCGGTGCGAGAGCCCCACGACTTCGCGGGCGAGATCCGGATCCTGCACGGGAAACGTCGGCGGGACGTCCGCCGCGGCGGACGGCGAATCGGCGCGGGCGAGATCGGGGAGCCCGAACCACGCGGTCATGCCGAGTCCCACGGCGGGTGCGTGCTGGAGAAGGTCGCGGCGGGAGAACGTCGACAAGGGATCCTCCGGGAGAGCGCAGGAAGTGAGTGCGGCACGTGAGTGCGGTGTGGCTGCCGAGACTACCCGCACTTCCCGCGCCGGTTCGGCCCGACGGGACGACCGGCGGCGCAGCGGGGATCGAAGCGGCGCCCCGGGGCGTGGGCCGACGACGGCCGAATTGTCCTTTCCGTGGATCTCCCCTTGATTCCTGTGGATCGTTTGCCGATCAGGACTTAGACTGCCGCCGTTCCCGCGAAAAACGCTGGAAGTCGCGTCTTTTCAACCACCTGGACGTTTCCGGGTGCCGTCGCCCGTGCGCTTGCCCGGGCAGAAGAAGGGGACCGAATGCCGCTGTCGCGGATCTGGAGCATGTTGTCCGCCGACATGGCCATCGATCTGGGGACCGCGAACACCCTCGTCTACGTGAAGGGGCGCGGGATCGTCCTCAACGAGCCGAGCGTCGTCGCCGTGGAGCGCGGCTCGGACCACGCGCTGGCCGTCGGGGCCGAGGCCAAGTCGATGCTCGGCCGCGCCCCCGAGAACATCGAAGTGATCCGTCCGCTCAAGGACGGCGTGATCGAGAAGGTCGGGATCGCCGAGGAGATGCTGCGCGCGTTCATCCAGCGCGCGCAAGGTCGCAAGGCGTTCGTCCGCCCGCGCGCCGTGATCGCGGTACCCTCCGAGATCAACGAATCGGACGAGCGCGCCGTGCGCGACTCCGCCGAGAACGCCGGCGTCCGTGAGGTGTACATCATCACGGAACCGATGGCGGCCGCGATCGGGGTGGGCCTGCCGGTGGAGAAGCCGGCCGGGAACATGGTCATCGACATCGGCGGCGGCACGACCGACGTCGCGGTGATCGCGCTCTCGGGGATCGTGGCGCGTACGTCGATCAAGGTCGGCGGCGACGAGATGAACGAGGCCGTGTCCCTGGACATCAAGAAGAAGCACAACATGCTGATCGGCGAGCAGGCGGCCGAGGCGATCAAGATCGCGATCGGTTCCGCGCATCCGAACGGCATCGAGGACGAGGAGATCGAGGTGAAGGGTCGCGACCTCGTCGAGGGGATTCCGAAGACCGCGCGGGTGAGCTCCACCGAGATCCGCCAGGCCCTGCGCGAACCGGTGGACGAGATCATCCGCGGCGTGAAGCGCACGCTCGAGGAGACGCCGCCCGAGCTCGCCGCGGACATCGTGGACCGCGGTATCGTGATGACGGGCGGGGGCGCGCTGCTGCGCGGGCTGGACATCTACCTGCGCGAGCGCACGAACCTGCCGATCAACGTCGTCGAGGATCCGCTCACGTGCGTCGTGCTCGGCGCCGGCAAGGTCCTCGACGATCTCGAGAAGTTCGAGAAGGTCCTCCTCAAGCGAGATCGCAGGTAGCGGCTTGGCGGTCCTCACCGACTATCTGTCCCGGCGGGGCGAGTATCTCGTCCTGATTCTCGTCGTCGTGGCCTCGGTCACGCTGATGCTGCTCTCCGCCGGACAGAAGGACTCGGTGGCCCGCGCCGCGAGCGACGCCGCACTGTCGCCGGTGCAGGCGGTCATCTCCCGGGCGACGAGCTGGAAGGACCTCCGCGCCGAGAACGACTCTCTCCGGGCGCAGCTCGCCTCCGCGTGCCTCGAGGTCGCGGCGCGCGAGGAGGCGGCCCGCGAGAACCAGCGACTCGAGCAGATGGTGGAGTTCCGCGAGCAGGTCGGCGGCGAGCTCGTGGCGGCGCGGGTCATCGCGGCGGGCGCCGCGCGACCCGGACACGAGCTGAAGCTCGACAAGGGCTCGCGCGACGGACTTGCCAAGGACATGGCCGTGATCACCGCGAACGGACTCGTGGGCAAGGTCGTCGCGGTGGAACCGCGCTCGTCCTGGGTGCGGCCGTTGCTCGCCCGCGATTGCCGCGTGTCGGCGCGAATCGCGCGCACCCGCACGAACGCGATCGTGGAATGGACGGAGAGCGGGGGCCTCGGCCTCGCGTTCCTGCCGTACCGCCCGGACGTCGCGATCGGCGACGAGATCATCACGTCGGGGCTCGGAGGCGTCTTCCCGCGCGGCATCCCGATCGGTCGCGTGTCGCGAACGGATGGCGCCGCCGCCGACGGTTCGCTGCGCGTGCGGGTCCGCCCCGCCGCGG
>JAGQIB010000353.1:797-3299 GCA_020431545.1 Gemmatimonadota bacterium | reverse complement strand
AGCGGCACGCCGAGGTCGTTGTTGAACGACTTCTCGGACTGCACGACCGGACCGAGCGGCGCCAGGACGCGGGCGATCATCTCGCGCGTGCTGCTCTTGCCGTTCGTGCCGGTGATCGCGACCGTGGGCGCGTCGACGTGCCACCAGCCCAGCTCGAGCTCGGAGTGTACGGGCAGCCCGGCGCGGAGCGCCGCGGCCAGCACGGGGTTCGTGGGCGGCACGCCCGGACTCGCGATGACGAGATCCGCACCGGCGAGCACCGCCTCGTCCATGCGCCCGAGCCAGGCGTCGCCTCCGGGCACCGAGCCCGGGGCCACCGCGAGCGCCGTGGCGTCCTTCGTGTCCGTGACGCGCGGCCGCGCCCCCTCTCGCGCGAGGAGGGCCGCCGCCGCCTTGCCGCTCCGGCCGTAGCCGAGCACCACGGCCGTGGCGCCGTTCAGGGCGGGTCCGCGGGAGCGCGTCCGGTTCATCGTCAGGGTCTCCGTCATCGCAGCTTGAGCGTGGAGAGGGACAGCACCGCGAGCAGTCCCGCGATGATCCAGAAGCGCACGACCACCTTGTTCTCGTTCCACCCGAGGAGCTCGAAGTGATGGTGGATCGGCGCCATCCGGAAGATGCGCTTGCCGGTCAGCCGGAACGAGCCGACCTGCAGGATCACGGACAGGGCCTCCGCCACGAACACGCCGCCCGCGATCGCGAGCACGAACTCCATCTTGAGCAGCACCGCCACGATGCCGAGCGCACCGCCGAGGGCGAGTGAGCCGGTGTCACCCATGAAGACCTCGGCGGGATGCGAGTTGTACCAGAGGAATCCCACCGAGGCCCCGAACAGGGACGCGCAGAAGATCGAGAGCTCCCCCGCCCCCGGCATGTACAGGATCTGCAGGTAGTCCGCGAACTTCGCGTGTCCCGAGACGTACGCGAGCCCGGCGAACGCGATCGCGGCGAACACCGTGATGCCGATCGCGAGACCGTCCAGACCATCCGTGAGGTTCACCGCGTTCGACGCCCCGGTGAGGACGAAGATCACGAACGGCACGTACAGCCACCCGAGATCGAGCATCCTCTCCTTGAAGAACGGCACCGTGATGGACGTCGCCGCCTCGCGCGGCACGAGCTGCAGGACGACGAGTCCGACCACGAGCCCGATCGAGATCTGACCGAACAGCTTGGCCCGACCCACCAGGCCGCGGTTCTGCTTGCGGACCGTCTGCAGGTAGTCGTCCAGGAAGCCGATCGCGCCGAGCGCGAGCGTGACGCCGAGCGCGACCTGCACCTCGCGGTTCGCGGGATCCGCCCACAGGATCGTGGGGATCGCGATCGCCGCGAGGATGAGCACGCCGCCCATCGTGGGCGTGCCCGTCTTCTTCTGATGTGCCTCGGGCCCCTCCTGGCGCACGTGCTTCACGGCGCCGAACTGCCGCAGCTTCGCGATCACCCAGGGGCCGAGCGCGAGCGAGAGGAGGAACGCGGTGATCGCCGCGTACGCCGCGCGGAACGTGATGTAGCGGAACACGTTGAAGAAGAAGACGTTGTCCCGGAGCGGATACAGGAGCTCGTACAGCATCAGGCGCCCTCCCCCGCCGGTGCGAGCGCGCGCACCACCCGATCGAGTCCGACGCCGCGGCTGCCCTTGATCAGCACGAGGTCGCCGGGGGCCACGAGACCGCCCAGCAGCTCGCTCGCGTGCTCCGCCGTCTCCACGTGATGCCACTCGCCCCCGCCCGCGGCCGGCCGCGCCGCGAAGGCCGCGCCCGACTCCGGTCCCACGAAGACGACGAGATCGAGGCCGAGGCCCGCGACCTTCGCCCCGAGCTCGGCATGGAAGTCCTCCGACTCCGTGCCCAGCTCGAGCATGTCGCCGAGCACCGCGACACGCCGGCCGGAGGTCGCCGCTCCCACGAGCCACGACAGCGCGACGTCGACGGAGCGCGGATTCGAGTTGTAGCTGTCGTCCGCGATCGTGACGCCGTTCCGTTCCAGGAGCGCAAGTCGACCGGGCACGCCGGTGAACGTCGCGAGCCGACCGACCGCCTCCGCCGGCGACACGCCGAGCGACTCCGCGAACGCGAGCGCGAAGAGCGCGTTCTTCGCCTGGTGCCGACCCGGCACCGACAGCACCAGGCGATGCTCGCGCCAGAAGAACGTCGCGCGGCCGGCGGCGTCGAGCTGCAGGTCGCGGGGAACGAGGTCGTTGTCCTCGCCGAAGCCGGCCCGCGTCACGCGACCGTACTTCTCGGCCGCGGCCACGAGCTCGGGATCGTCGCCGTCCACCAGACGCAGCGCGTCGGACGGAAGATCCGTGAACAGGGAGAGCTTCTCGGTGCGCACGCCTTCGATCGAGCCGAATCCCTCGAGATGCGCGGGCGCCACGTTCGTCACGGCGGCGGCCGCAGGTCGCACGAGCGACGCGAGGCGCGCGATCTCCCCGAGCGCCGAAGCGCCCACTTCGAGGACGGCGACGTCCGGCGTCTCGCGCGAGTCCAGGATCGTGCGCGCGAG
>JAGQIB010000353.1:0-714 GCA_020431545.1 Gemmatimonadota bacterium | reverse complement strand
GAACCGGTCACGGCCACGACGGGACACGTCCACGTCGCGCGGACGCGACGCGCCAGCGCGACGAGCGCCTCCATCGGATCGGCCACCTTCAGAGCGGCGCGCCCCGGCGGGATCTCTCCCGTCCAGTCGTTCGGCACCACCACGACGGAACAGCCGGACCCGAAGGCGGCCGGGACGAACTGCACGCCCCGATGCCTCGCCCCGTCGAGTGCGAAGAACGCCGCACCCGGTCGGGACTCCCGGCTGTCCGTCGTGGCGGCGGCGAAGTGCGCCTCCGCGCGGCCGAGGAGCGTCGCACCGATCATTCCCGCGACCTCTCCCGCGGTCCAATCCGCCACGACCACCTCCGCGATCATGCGTCTCCCCGCTTCCCGCCCGCGTCGGCGGAGTCCCGCCCGGACGCGAGTCGGGCGAGGATCGCCCGTTCGTCGAAGGGGTGCTTCACCCCCGCGACTTCCTGATAGCGCTCGTGCCCCTTGCCGAGCGCGAGAACCACGTCTCCGGGGCGCGCCGCCTCGACGGCCCACGCGAGCGCGCGTTCCCGATCCAGCTCGATCCGGACCTTCGCGCGATCCGCCACGCCGCCGAGCATCTCCTCCACGATCGCGACGGGATCCTCGGTGCGCGGGTTGTCGGACGTGAACACGGCAACGTCGGCGAGCGCGGCCGCGAGGCCGCCCATCGTCGCGCGCTTGCCGCGATCCCGATCGCCGC
>JAGQIB010000352.1 GCA_020431545.1 Gemmatimonadota bacterium | reverse complement strand
CGGGGAACCGGAGCCACGCCAGCAACGAGATCAGGGCGGCGAGCAGTGCCACCAGGTCGGCGCCGAGCTCCGGAACGCGACGTCGCACCGCGGGAACCACGGCGAGGACGGCGAGCGCCGGGAGGAGCCACGAGGGAACGCCGGCGAACCCCGGACTCCACAGCAGGCCCTCGACCGCGGCCGGTACGTTCGCGAACGGCGCCGGTGAGTTCGCGGCCACGTGCGGCCCCAACCACGATCCGGTGGTCGCCCGGTAGAAACCGGCCAGGGCGAGTGGGCCGAGACCGAACCCCACGACGAGCCGGGCGAGCTGTCGACGCTCGAGCAGCGGCCAGGCCGCGACGCAGGTCGCCAGCCCCAGGAGGGCGCATTCCTCGCGCAGGAACGCGGTGGCGGCGAGCGCCAGTCCGGCCAGGAACGGTCGCGGCCGCTTCGCGGTGATCGCGACGAGCGCGAAGCCGAACGTCGCCATGGTCGACGTGTGCTCCCAGACGACGGCGCCGTAGAACGTCAGGGGAGACGCGAGCGCGACGATCCCGGCCGCAAGCAGGGACGCGCGTCCGGGCAACAGACGTCGAGCGAGAAGTCCCGTCGCGAGCACCGTCAGTCCCGCCCCGAGGGCCGGGAGGAGCCCGTAACCGAGGAAGCCGAGTACCCTCGAGAGTGGCCACAGCACCCAGGGGAACGGAGAGGCGTACTGCGAGAGGATGCGCTCCCCGGCCATCCAGACGTAAGGCTCCGAGCCACCCGCCGGCATCGGGAAGGCACGACGCTCGGGATCGAGCGACTGCCCCGGGTACGAGAGATCGGTGCGACCCCGCGCGAGGTGCTCGCAGACGATCGCCTTGGCTCCGTTGTCCACGGTCCAGAACGTGTTCGGCGGACCGAGCACCGCGTGGGCGACGAAGGTGGTCGCCAGGACGACGGCCGCCAGTAGCATCAGGACGCGCATCGACACCTCCGGCCCACGATCCTAGGCTCCCGCGGCTCACGTGGCGAGTTTCGGAACGCCGGTGACGTCCCGAGCGCTGCCTCTCGACTCCCGCCGGCCCGCGTGCGAACCTGTGCTCATGCTCGATGCCACCGCGCCCGTTCCGAAGCTCTCCCGCGAGCAGCTCGCCGAGCGCGAGCCGTCGCTCCGCCTCGCGTTGCTCAACGCCCAGTTCGATTGTCGTCAGGCTGCGGTCCCCGTGGTGCTGCTCCTGACGGGAAACGACCACGTGGGTGCGAACGAGGTCCTCGACCGCCTGCACGAGTGGATGGACGCGCGCGGTCTGGACACCTCGGTCTTCGAGGACGAGACGGACGAGGAGCGTGAGAGGCCGCGGTTCTGGCGGTACTGGCGCGCCCTGCCCGCGCGCGGGCGGACCGCAGTGCTCCTTGGCGCCTGGGCCGGAGAGCCGATCGTCGAGCGGGAGGCCGGCAAGCTCGACGCCGACGAATGGGCCGATCATCTCCGCCATTCCTCGAACCTCGAAGAGGAGTGGGTCGCGGACGGCGTGACGATGCTGAAGATCTTCCTGTTCGCGTCGCCCGCGTCGCTCGAGCATCGGATCGAACGAGCGCGTCGGAAACCGGACAGCGAACCCTACGTCGAGAAGCGGGACGCGAAGGCACTACACCGGTGGGAGTCGACGCGAGTCGTCGCGGAGGAGTTCCTCCGCGCTACCGACACGGACGCTGCGCCCTGGCACGTGGTGCGAGCGGACGACGCTCAGGCGCGCGACGTCGCGGTGGTGGAGCTCCTGATCGCCGCGCTGACGGAGGCCGCCGAACGGGGCGCCCGGCCGCGTCCGGCCGAGGTCGTCGCGCCGCACCCCGCGTTTCCGCCCGTCGATATCCCCGAGATCGAGTCCGTCACGGAGGTGGAGTACGACCACCGGAAAAAGAAGCTCCAGGGCAAGGTCGCTCGACTCTCGCGCAAGGCCCGACGCCGCGGCATCGCGACGGTCCTCGTGTTCGAGGGGGGCGATGCGGCCGGAAAGGGCGGCGCGATCCGGCGGGTGACGCAGGCGCTCGCGGCCCGCGACTCCCGCGTCACGCCCATCGCGGCACCGACGGAGGAGGAGCGACGCTACCACTACCTGTGGCGCTTCTGGAGGGCACTGCCCCGGGCGGGACGCGTCCAGATCTTCGATCGATCCTGGTACGGGCGGGTGCTCGTGGAACGCGTGGAGCGCTTCGCGAGCGAGGCCGAGTGGCGCCGGGCCTACGACGAGATCAACGATTTCGAGGAACAGCTCGTTGGCGCGGGGATTCGCCTCGTGAAGTTCTGGCTCGAGGTCTCCGAGCAGGAGCAGCTCCGCCGATTCCAGGCGAGGGAGAACACGCCCTACAAGCAGTACAAGATCACCGATGAGGACTGGCGCAACCGAGGCAAGAGGGACCAGTACGCGGAGGCGGTGGCCGAGATGGTGGCCCGCACTTCGACCCCCGCGGCCCCCTGGACCCTCGTGAACGCGGACGACAAGCACCATGCGCGGCTGGTCGTGCTCCGCCGGGTGGTCGACGTCCTCGGCGACGGTCGCTGAGTGCGATGTCCCGTCTCCCGGAAAGGAATGAGGCGAACGTGCAGCGAGATCGAGTCGTGCGGTTTCTGGACGAACTGCTTGCGGTGGGATCGATCCCGGATTTCGGACCGCAGGGTCTGCTGGTGGAAGGCAAGTCGGAAGTCACGAAGGTCGCGGTCGGAGTGACCCCGTCGATCGCACTCTTCGAGAAGGCGATCGAGGAGCGATCCGATCTCGTGATCTGCCACCACGGGATGTTCCTGGACTGGGAATCACGTGTGATCCGCGGGCCGCTGAAGCGGCGTCTGGAGCTGCTGTTCGACCACGGCATCACGCTCCTTTCCTACCACCTCGTGCTGGACGCACACGAGGAGCACGGCAACAACGCGCTGATCGCGCGGGAGCTCGCGCTGAGAGACGTCGAGCCGTTCGGGGAATACCGGGGCACGAGGATCGGCCGGAAGGGTCGACTCGATCCGCCGCTCTCGCACGACGAACTCGGGCGACGCCTGCGCGAGACGTTCGGCGGAGATCCACTCGTGTTCGGGTTCGGCCCGGATCCGGTCCGTTCGATCGGTGTGATCTCGGGCGGGGCGGTCTCGGATTTCCAGCAGGCGATCGACGAAGGACTGGATGCCTATCTCACCGGCGAGGTGAAGGAACACGTCCAGGAGATGGCGCGGGAGGCCGGCGTGACCTACGTGGCCGCGGGCCACTACCGCACCGAGACCTTCGGCGTCCGCTCGCTCGGTGAGCGGCTCGAGCGGGAGTTCGGACTCCCGTGGGTCTTCGTGGACGTGCCGAACCCGGTCTGATCGGGGGCGCCGCCGCGCCCTCGCCGACGCCACCAACACGTCGCCCGGCCCGCCGCCCCCCTCGCCCGGGCCGCCCCTCGGGCCGCTCGCTGCCCGCTGCCGCGCTCGGGTCAGCATCTGCAACCCCTTGTCACGGAACCATTTGAGTTCGTCTCCATCCGCGCCTGCCCCGGACAGGATGCAACGGATCGCAAGAATCCGTTCAGCCCTGTGCGACCCCCGCCGATAGCAAGGGCCAGGGAATGCGCCCCTCGCGGGGCCGGGGAGGAGACGATGAAGGTCCAGTTCTCTCAGGCGGATTTCGTCTTCGCGGAGCGGACCGTGCCGCTCGTGAAGCGGGTGGCCACGCGGCTCGAGATGACGAAGATGCTCTCGAGCGTGATGATCGACGTGATCGACTACGGGAGCCCGGCCGCGAGGAATCCTTCGGATTCGATCGAGATCTACTCGAACGGTGGTGTTCGCCTTCATCTCCGCTACGATCACTTCCTGAAGCGGAAGTACCGTGACGATCCGCGCCGACACGACGTCTCCTCGCTGCCGGCGCGCGCGTTCGACTCCGTCGCGACCCAGGAAGTCCTCTACCGACTGCTTCTCCAGTGGCGCGACGTCCAGGAGTGGGGCATCCCCGAGAGCCAGGATGACGAGTTCCTCTGTGTCTGGAACGTCCACGTCGCCGGGCGCCTCGACCGGATGAACGCTCCGTGCGCGTCCAAGACCGCGCACTGGGAGGAGTTCCTCCGCGTGTTCGCGAAGGGCGAGCACGTCTCGGCGTTCCTTGTCCTGTTCGAGGTTCTCTGGAAGTGCGACGATCTCGGCAAATGGGGACTCACCGACGTGCTCTATCGCGTACGCGCGAGTCGTCAGTACCGTCCTCTCGCGGCCGAGCGACAGGAATCGGCGCGCTAGCCTCCCGCTTGCGGACGGCGCGGCGCGGACCTATCCTCGCGGCATGAAAATCGACCGACCCGCCTTCTCCGTGCGCGCGGCGCTGCTGGCAACGGCTTTGCCGGCCGTCGCGTCTTGTGCACCGCCCGAGACGTCCGGCGCGCCCTCGGCGGATCCGCTCGGATGGAGCGATCGTGCGGAAGTCCTGCACGGCGCGACCGTCCGGGATCGGTTTCTGGAGGCGACGGAGATTCTTCTCGGCACGCCCTACCGCGGCGGGCCGCTGGGGGAGGGCGACGCCGGTGGCCCCGATCCGGACCCCCGCGTCGACTTCACCGGCGTGGACTGTGTGACGTACCTCGAGGAGTCGCTCGCGCTCGCCCTCCTTCCGCCCGGCGCGCCCGCCACCGACTCGACGTTCCTCGCGATCCTCGATGCGATCCGCTACCGCGATGGGATGGTGAGCTTCGCGTCGCGCAATCACTACACCGTGACGGACTGGATGGACGCGAATCGCTGGCTCGTTCGTGACGTCACGCGCGAGATCGGAGGATCCTCCGTGGAGGAGGCGACTCGAACCATCGATCGGACGAAGTTTCTCCGGGACCAGGGCGTCGAGCCGCGGGGAGCGATCGATGCTCCCCTCTCGCCGACGATCGGGTACGTCCCGGTGGCGGCACTCCCGGAAGTCGCTCCCCGGATCGAAAGTGGCGATCTGGTCTTCTGGGTCGGCTCCACCCCGGGCATCTTCGTGCTCCACACCGGTCTCGCCGTCCGCACGGCCGACGGGACATTGCGGTTCCGCCACGCGTCGTCTCGGGCCGGCGAGGCGGTGGAGCAGCCGCTGATGGAGTACGCCGCCGGGACGAAGTTCCTCGGCGTGGTCGTGCTGCGGATGCTGGAGTCGCCCGTGATTCCGGCGCGGAGCCCCGAATGAGCGCGACGTTGATCCTGTTCGAGGACGAGCACGCGGCGCGCTTCGATCCACTGATCTGGACCCGATCGGTCGGCCGCCTGAGACTCGGCGCGTGGACCCAGGATCAACGCTTCGGGCACCTGTTCCCGGAGCGACGGACCCGCCTTCTCGTCCGTTCCGCGCTGGCGGACGTGGAGCGCGAAAGCGGTGTGGATGTCGTGTCGCCGGAGGATCCCGGGGAACACGATACGTTGTTCGTCGCGGCCGCGCTCGGTCGCCCGGACCCGGAGACGATCGAGCGTCTGCGGTCGCTGGAGGACGGCCGAGCGCTGCTGGCGGACGGTCGACTCGTTGCCGCCCGGGTGAGCGGGCCACGGGTTTCTCGCCTCGCGTCCGTGTTGTCGGAGCGGCTGGGCGACTCGTTGCTGCCGAAGGCGTCCGGCGCGGATACGGACGAGCGGATTCTCGAGGAGGTCGGCGTCTCCGCGCATGACGTTTCGCTGGAGTGGTCCCTCACCGCCGCCGACTTCGTCGCCGCGAACGGCGACGCGATCGATGCCGATTTCGACTTCTATGCGCCGATGCTCCCCGAGCCGTCTTCCGCCGATCATTCCGGAGTCCACCTGCTCGAACCGTCGCGCATCCGCCTCGCCGACGGCGTGCGCCTGGACCCCGGTGTCGTGCTGGACGCCCGCGCCGGATCGATCCTGCTCGGAGCCGGCACCGAGATCCGTGCGAACTCCGTGATCACCGGCCCCGTGGTGATGGCCCGCGACTGCGTCGTGAAGCCGCTCAGTCGGCTGGATTCGGGCGTCAGTCTCGGCCCCGTGACCCGCGTGGGCGGCGAGGTTCACACGTCGATCGTGCTTGGCTACTCGAACAAGCAGCACGACGGATTTCTCGGCAACTCCTACGTGGGCGAATGGGTGAATCTCGGCGCAGCGACGGACACGAGCGACCTCCGGAACGACTACGGAAACGTGAAGCTCGTGCTCGCCGGCGAGACCGTGGACACGAAGCGGAGGTCGGTCGGGAGCCTGATCGGCGATCACACGAAGACCGCGATCCACACGCGACTGAACACCGGAACGGTGCTCGGAGTCTCCTGCAACGTGTTCGGCTCCGGCGTTCCGCCGCGAGCGGTCCCCGGATTCAGCTGGGGCGGACCGGGGAGCTGGGCGGAGTACCGCCTCGACAAGGCGACGCGAGTCGCGGCCATCGTGACCTCGCGCCGGGAGATCGAGTTCACCGAGCGCCAACGTCGCCTGTTCGCCGCGATTCACGAGGAGACGGCGGCCGAGCGCCACCGTCAGCTCGGGATCATCCCCACCGAGATCTGATCCTCTTCCTCCCCGGGCGCTCGAACTCCCCGCGGCCGGATCCGGCCGCTCCGATCAACCCGGCCGGTCGCCCCTCGGGGCGGCGGTTCTGCTAGAATCATGGGTTCCTGGCCTGTACCGGCGGGGGGTTTTGCGGCCCCCTGCAGCCCCGGCGGGTCACCCGGTTCCTATCGCAAGAAAACATCGTCGCCGACACGAAAGGGTGTGTGATGCGGAGTCACTTCCCCCGGGGAAGCCGTTCGTTCTGTTTCGGGGTGGCCCTCGCCGCGAGCCTGCTCGCGCCCGGTGCCGCCTCGGCCCAGGTGTTCGATTTCGACAACATGGTCCTGCTCGCCCGGAGAGATCTCTACACGGGCTACAACGATGTCTGGGGCTTCGTCGGAAACGACGGCCACGAGTACGTGATCCAGGGCACGACGACAGGCACCGCCTGGTGGGACATCGACGATCCCATGAACCCGGTGCAGGTGAAGTTCATTCCGGGAGCGGGCAGCGTCTGGCGTGACATGTTCACGATCGGCGACTACTGCTACGTCGGAACCGAAGGCGGCGGCGGAATCCAGATCATCGACATCTCGGATCCCACGGACCCCACGCTCGTGAACACGTACACGGCCACGGTGAATCGCTGCCACAACGTGTTCGGGGATCCGGATCGCCATCTCGTCTTCGTGATCGGCGGCTTCACGACGATGACAAACGGCGGCGTTCAGATCCTGGATGCGACCGACCCGGTGAACCTGGTCGAGATCGGTCGCTGGGACAACCAGTACATCCACGATCTCTCGGTCGAGAACGACAAGATGTACGTGTGCCTGATCAACACCGGGCGCTTCCGCATCATCGACTATACGGACGCGACGAACCCCACGAACTTCGGCACGGGCTGGCTCGACCCGACGGGATCGGTTCATGCGAGCTGGCCGGTGGGCGACGGCCAGTACGTGATGATCGCGGAGGAGACGACCGGCGGAAGGGTCAAGAAGCTCGACATCTCGAACCCGAACGCGATCTTCGCCGCGGCCGAGCACAACCCGGCCCCGCAGGCGTCGCCGCACAACGTGCACGTCCAGGGAGACAAGACCTATGTGTCCTGGTACGCGCGCGGCACGCGCGTGCTCGACAACGACCTGAACGAGCTCGGCTACTGGGACACGTACCCGGACACGAATGACGGTGGCGTCGGGCCGGGGAACTGGGGTGTCTACCCGCACCTGCCCAGCGGTGTCATCGCCGCGAACGACGGCAAGTACGGACTGTTCCTGCTGCGCTACGATCCCGATGCGGCGGTCTTCGACGGAACGATTTCGTCGAGCGCGGGCCAGTTCGTCGGGGCTCCGGAGGTCGAGCTGATCGGCTACGGCGTGACGCAGGAGACCGAGAGCTACAAGTTCTCCGCCTTCCCCGGAGCCGCGCAGATTCGAGCGTCGGCCTTCGGCCATGTCGAGCAGACCGTGAATGTGTCGGTCGGAGCGGGCGGAACCACCACCACGAACATCACGCTCACGAAGCTGCCGTCCGGCGGCGTGTCGGGCACCATCACGGACTCGGTGAGCCATCTGCCGCTCGCCGACGTGGAGGTCGCGCTGGCGGGCACGCCGGTGTGGACGACGACGGACGGGACGGGCGTCTACTCGTTCCCCGACGTTCCGTCCGGCGCCTACAGCCTCACCGTGGCCCGGTACGGATACGACGTTCCGGCCGCAATGCCGCTGACGGTTTCGACCGGCGTGCTCGGGACGCTCGACGTCGAGCTCGACCCCGCCTTCTTCTACGAGGACTTCTCGGCCCCCGTCGGGTGGACGGTTCAGA
>JAGQIB010000351.1 GCA_020431545.1 Gemmatimonadota bacterium | reverse complement strand
GGCGCGCGCAGGTTGCGCTCCACGTCGTAGACCAGCGCCTTCAGCGGGGAGACGTAGAGGACTCGCACGCCGGGCGAGCGATCCGCCGGCGCGGTCGCGAGCGAGTCGATCGCGGCCAGGAACGCGGCCAGGGTCTTGCCGCTACCGGTCGGCGCCACGAGCAGCGCGTGCCCGCCGCCGCGGATCACGTGCCAGCCGCGACGTTGCACGTCGGTCGGAGCCACGAACGAGGAGTCGAACCAGGTCTGGGTGGCGCGGGAGAACACGGGGACTCTCCGGGAGTGCTTCCGGTGGGACCGTCGAGCCCGGGGCGACCCCTCCGGCGACCGGGCGCTCCGATGAACCGGGAACGCCGAGGGCGGCAGAGCGGGCGGGCCTTGTCGCGGCGGGAGCGCGAAGCGGGATTCTAGCGCGTTCGTGCCGCCGGGTCACTCCGGGCGATCTCGGTCGGGCCACGCCTCCTCGGTCGGCCCGGCGGCCGGGGGCGCTTCTCCGGGCCGGGACCGCGAGAACCGCTCGGAGAGAGCCGCGACGCGGGCGATTCCTTACCCCGAACTCGGGTTTCCGGCGGTCCTTCACCGACACTTCTCTCGGCATCGTGCCCCCCACGACCTTGTGCCTTGAAGTCCGGGGCGATCCTGTTGTTTTCTCCCCGTTCGACTTCCACCGGAGTCGTCGCTCGTCGCGGCGTCGGGCGTGGTCCCTGAACTCGGAGGACACACTTGATTCGTAACTACGGTTTCGCGGCACTCGCCATTTCCGCTCTGGCCTTCGCGAACGCGGACGCTGCGGTCACGACCTACACCTTGCACAACCACTCGGACGGCAACCAGCAGCCGCCCCCGTACGGTCTGATCCTCGACGACCTGATCGACGACGCGTCGTACACGTTCGACTTCGACTACGACAGCGGCTCCGAGCAGGCGCTCATGAAGCTGGACTACGACGACGTGGCCATGACGATCCACGTGCACGGCCGCGCCTACGGCGGCAAGGACGTCGGTGGCGGCTGGGACGCCACGCAGCAGGGCTGGGTCGACATCGACTTCCTGTACACCACGAACGTCATCATGGCCGACAACGCGCAGGGCGATCCCGGCAACGACCTGTACGTCACGGACGAGGACCTCGCGAACACGGGCACCATCACGCTCGACGGCTGGGGCGGCGACGCCACCTTCACGCTGCACGACAAGACCGACGGTTCCCACTCGTTCCGCTTCGACAACGACTACGACCCGCGGGATGCCGACGCCGCGGCGAACCCGATGATCAGCTCCGGCGCCGGCTGGCTCATGATCGACGGCGTCCCGCTCACGGGCGGCTGCTGCCGCGACTGGCTCTTCTTCGCCGAGGTCGACGCGCCGAGCCCGGTGAACTCGCAGAGCTGGGGACAGCTCAAGGGCTCGTACCGGTAGTTCGTGGCACACGCTCGCCGACGTTGCGAGCGAGGAAGTCGGGCCCGGGTCTTTCGAGATCCGGGTCCTTTTCTTGGTGCGCTCTGTCGGCCTCGGGAGTGGGTGCGCTCTGTCGGCCTCGGTCCGGGCCTCGGGGAGTCCTGTTCGCGA
>JAGQIB010000350.1 GCA_020431545.1 Gemmatimonadota bacterium | reverse complement strand
TCGAACTCGCCCTTTCCGCCCACGAAGCCCAGTGGGATCTCCCCGGTTCCGGCGGCGTCACTGATCGCGATCAGCTCGTCACCGCAGCGGCAGACCACGCTGCTCCCGAGCGGCACGAGCTCGAGCTCCACGACCCAGTCCGGCATCGGGAAATCGAAGGCATCGGCGAGGCGGAACTGGAACACGGGGTGGTCCGAAGCGCCGGCCGGAGCGAAGCGATACTGGCAACCGTTCGCCGCGGGCGTCAGATCGTACGTGGACGTGGAGAAGCACGGGAAGGGCGGCCAGCATCCGGCGGCCTCGGCTCGTCCGTCGGTGGGATGCGACACGACGGCCACGAGGCCGAGCAGGAACGCGACAGGTCGGAGAGCGTTCACGGCGACACCTCTCACGCGGGTCGATCGGAGTCGAGGCGATTGCCTCGGGGCACCCGGCGCATCGGTCGCGGGGCGCTTGCGGGAGGTGTTCCGGGACTGTAACACGGGCGATGTGAATCGACAAACGGCCGACCGTCGTGCGGGATCGCCTACGGCACCGCCCCCGGGGAAGCCGGACCCACCCCCGCCCCCCGCAGGGCGCTCCCCACGTCCGCCACGAACAGCTCGTAGCTTCCGGAAACGAACGCCGTGTACGCCAGCCTCCTGCCGTCCGGCGCCCAGGCCGGATAGAGCACGTCGGTCCAGAAGTCCGTCAGCTGTACCTCGTTCGTGCCGTCCTGTTCGCATGCGAACACGTTGCGCTTTCCGGCGCTCGATCGCGTGTACGCGATGACGTCGTACACGGGGTTCCAGGCAGGGTAGGCGCAGTTCTCGGTCGGATCCGAGATCGGGACCGGTCCTCCTCCCAGGGTGGCGACCACCACGATCTGCCCGGGCACCCAATCGCCCGCCTTGTTCATGAACGCGACGTGCTGTCCGTTCGGCGAGAACGTCGGATGGAAGTCCGCGTGCTGATCGGAGATCTGCGCCCAGCCCGTGCTGCCGTGGCCCCAGATGTTCCAGATCGTCCCGCCATTGAAGGCCTCGGCCCGGGAGATCGCGAACCGATAGGGACCGAGCGGACCCGACACCGCGATCTCGAAGTCCTTCTCCGGAGTGCTCGTCAGCCGCAACTCCGCGCCGGGGCCCGAACTCGAGTAGATGTCCCAGTCCCCGTCGTGACTCGATCGGTAGTAGAGCGTCGCGACATCCGTCGCCGGCATGTCCGTGTCGCCGGTCGCGAAGGAAGTGCGCTGCGTGAGATGGTCGCCGTCGTCGTCGAAGTACCAGATGTTGAAGTTGCCGCCGCGATTCGACGCGAAGAAGATCGTGGAGTTGCCTGCCCAGCAGGCCTGCCAGTTCGTGTAGCCGTCACGGGTGAGACGGGTCACTCCGGCCGCCTCCCGGGTGAACGTCACCGCGTTGCTGCTCTTCCCCGCCACCGCGACCGTGACGTCGACTTCCGTCACGTTCGGCGGATCGAGCAGGGGCACCACGACTCCGATCTTCGACTCGGACCAGAGCGTGAACGAAGACACCGTCACGTTTCCGAAGCTCACCGTGCCCGTGGTCCCGAAGTTCTGACCGCGCAGCGTGAGGTTCGCGCCCACGCTCGCTCCGACCGGGAAGATCGCGTCGAGCGTCGGTGCGGTCCCGTCTCCGCCGTCCGGAGCGGTGACTTCGTCGTCGCCGCACGCCACGCCGAGAAGAAGGACCACGGCGAAGGGCAAGCCGAGGGCCCTCGGGAATGACCGTCGCATGGAGAGATCCCTCCGCCTCGCGCCGCGAGGCGAAACGGGGCGCCGAGGGGCGGGGATCGGCGCCTACCGGCCGAAGCGGGAGCCGGCCGTCGTCATTCTATCCCGTTCGCGGCCCGGAACCCAGGGCGCGGCTCAACTGCTCCGCCGCCACCACTCCACCGCCAGCAGCACGACGAGCCACACGGCCATCCCGACCGCCACCGACGCGCCGGCCCCCCAGCGGGCCGACGCGACGCGCACGCTCACGATCAGCGCCGCGATCGAGAGCAGTCCGGCCAGCATGCCCGACGTCGCATCCTGCAGGCCCCGCGAACCGAGCAGGGACCCCACGATCAGAAACGTCGCGAGGATCTTGATCGGAAGCATCGCGACGACGCCGGCCAGGCGGCTCTGCGACGCGTCGCCGAGGATCTTCACCGCGAGCGCCACGGTGCCGGTGCCCACGAACACGAGCCCGTACTGGAACGCGCGACCTTGCCAGTCCATGTCAGTGGCGCGGCTTTCGCAGCACGATGCGCGTGAGCAGGGCCATGAGCACGACGAACGCGAGCGTCGCGCTCCACCACTCCGTCGCGGGCGGCGCGGCCCGACGGATCGCATCGAGCGCGGAATCGAGTCCGAAGAACGCGATGACGGCTCCGAGCACTCCGATCAGCGCCGCCCCCGCGATCAATCCCGAGGCGTACAGCACGCCCGACTCGCGCCGGTCCGCGCGATCGTCTCCGCGGTAGCGCTTCTCCACGAGCAGACGGATGAGTCCGCCGCACATGATCGGCACCGCGAGATGCACGGGCAGGTACAGCCCCACCGCGAACGCGAGCGTGGGCAGCCCCATGATCTCCACGCAGAACGCGAGGCACATGCCGATGAACACCAGTGCCCACGGCAGATTCCCGTCGAGCACACCGTCGATCACGAGACGGATGAGATTCGCCTGCGGTGCCTTGAACGCATCCGGATTCGTGGGATCGATCGCGCCCAGCACGATGTTCTCGCGGAAGAGCGCCAGGATCGCGGACATCGCGATCGCCGCCGTGATCACCCCGATCATCTCCCCGATCTGCTGATTCCGCGGCGTCGCGCCCACGAGATGGCCGGTCTTCAGATCCTGCGACGTGTCCCCGGCGATCGCCGCGGCGATGCACACCAGCGCGCCGATCGTGAGCACCGTGACCTTCGCGTCCATGCCGTGGCTCGAGGCGCCGAAGACGATCGCGCAGATCAGCACGGTGGCGATCGTCATCCCGGAGATCGGGTTGGACGACGATCCGATGAGCCCCACGATGCGCGAAGAGACCGTGACGAAGAAGAACGCGAAGATCACGATGAAGATGCCGGCCGCGAGTCCGACCCCGCCGCCCGTGACCTTCAACGGGAGGAACGCGGCGAGCAGCGCCAGCACCGCGGCGGCTCCGGCCACGAACGAGATCGGCAGGTCCCGCATGGTGCGTCCCTCGCCCGATCCGCCTCCGAGGTTCGCGATCGCGAGGCGGAAACTCGAAACGATCACCGGCGTCGACTTCAACAAGGTGAAGAGGCCGCCGAACGCCACGCCGCCGGCCCCGATGTACCTGAGGTAGCGACTCCAGATCGTGAACGAGTCCATGTCCCGGATGAGCGCGGTCTTCTCCGGCGCGATCGGGCCGGCGACCAGGTCCCCGAACAGGTAGATCAGCGGGATGATCACGCCCCACCCGACGAGACCGCCCGCCAGCATCACCGCCGACACGCGCGGTCCGATGATGAAGCCCACGCCGAGCAGTTCCGGACTCAGGCTGCCGCCGAACGACGTCCGGAAGCTGCCCTTGTTCACGACGACATCCGGCTCCTCGGGCCACAGGTGGAACAGCTTCGTCGCCGCCATGTACAGCGCGCCGAAACCCATGCCGCCGAACAGGAGCTTCGCCTGCGAGCCGCCGGCCTGGCTCGCCACGAGCACCTCGGCGCACGCGGTCCCTTCCGGGAACGTCAGCCGGCCGTGCTCGCGAACGATCAGGAATCGCCGCAACGGAATCATGAAGAGGACGCCGAGCAGGCCGCCGATCATCGCGAGCGGGAAGATCGGCCAGAACCCGGGAGAGAGCTCCCAGAGGAAGAGTACAGGCAGCGTAAAAATCACTCCGGCCGCGAGCGACTCGCCCGCCGATCCGATCGTCTGCACGAGATTCGTCTCGAGCAGCGTTCCGCGCCGAAGGAGCCGGAACACCGCGACGCCGATGACGGCGGCCGGGATGCTCGCGGACACGGTGAGCCCGACCTTCAGGCCCAGGTACGCGTTCGCGGCGCCGAAGATCACGCCGACCAGCACGCCGGTCACGATCGCCTTGAGCGTGAACTCGGCCTGGGTGACGTGAGACGGCACGACGGCCGGGAAGTCCTTTCCCTCCGGCAGCTCTTCGTAGGCTTCGCGCGGGAGCTTCAGCGTCGGGTCGGCCAAGGAGCACCTCGGTCGGTTCGCATCGAGGGGACGTGCCGGTCCGGACCGGCGGCTTCGTGCCGAAACGATAGCCCGGGTCTCTCGGAGACGTCCACCGGTTCGGTCCGAACGGGGCCGCCGGGGGCTCGACGTTGACGTTCGAGGGTCGGTCGCCTACGCTCCGGCCTCCGGTCTTCCCCCAGAACTCCACCGGCAGCGAGGCCCCGAGATGTTGTTTTCGACCGTCTGCGAGTACGCGCTCCGAGCGCTCACTCATCTCGCCGCCCACGGGTCGGCGGGACCGATTCAGGTCAAGGACATCGCGGAAGCGGAGAACATCCCGCGGCACTTCCTCGCGAAGATCCTGAACCAGCTCACCTACAAGGGATACGTGAAGGCGGTTCGCGGCCCCGGCGGCGGCTTTTCCCTCGTGCAGGGCGCGGACGCGATCCAGGTCGCCGACGTGATCGAGGCGGTCGACGGACTCGCGTCGATTCGTCGCCGCTGCGTGCTCGGGCTCGACCACTGCCGCGACGACGCGCCGTGCCCGATGCACGACGCATTCAAGGAATATCGCGAGACGTTCCTGAATCGCATCGGCGGCGTCACGCTCGCGGACATGGCGTCCACGATCGTCCGCAAACGGCACGCGGGCGACTCGGCCCCGAAGGCCTAGCTCTACCGCAGCCGGACGATTCGCTCCGTCTCGTCGCGACCCTCCGTCTTCAGCCGAACGAGATACACGCCGGGCGCCACGCTGCGGCCGCGGGCGTCGCGTCCGTCCCACCCGAGCGAGTGCGTTCCGGCCCCACGGGCTTCGCGTACGAGCGTGCGCAAGCGACGCCCGGCGACGTCGAAGATCTCGAGCGAGACCTCCTCGTGGCGCGGAAGATCCCACGCGATCTCGACGTCTTCCCGGAACGGGTTCGGGGCGAGCCGCAGTCGCGCGATCGCCGGCGGGATCTCCGGCGCCCCCACGTCGTTGACCACGATCTGCTGCACGGTCGCGAACGGCGATCCCCGGTACGACCCGTCCACCGCCTGGACCGTCCAGTACAACGTCGGCGCCGCGACCGCCGAGACGTCGAAGACCGCGTAGCCCGCCGCCCCCACGTTGCCGCGTCGCGCGACGTGGCGGCGCCCGGTCGCCGGATCCGCCTGCGGCGAAGCGAACTCCGAGCCGAACACGGTGGTCCCGATGCGCACGTTGTACGTGAGCGCGCCCGACGGAGTCTCGGCATCCAGCGACGGCGACCACGTCAACACGAGCAGGTCCCCCACGAGTCCTGCCGAGAGATTCGTCGGCGCGGACGGCGCGGAGTTCGCGGGCGCGTTGTTGTGGAACGTATCGAGCGGCCCCGGGCTCGCGTAGAGCGCCGAACCCACGGCAAACAGGTCCGCCGATCCGTCGCCGTCGTAGTCGCCGATCGCGAGCTCGCGGTACTCGGTTCGCGGCCAGAGCGCCGACGTCTGCACGTGGAACACGCCGCCGTCGTTCCGGAAGAACGTCCCGTTTCCCGTGTCTCCACGCGACGGATCGAACCCTCCCGCGATCAGATCGGGATCGCCGTCGTGATCGAAGTCCACCGTCACGAGTTCGGCCGCGGTGTAATGGATGTTGCCTGCGATCGCCGCGGGATCCTCGACGAAGAGGCCGCCGTCGTTGCGCCACAACGCAGGCACTCCGTACGCGCTGACGAAGAGGTCCTCGTCGCCGTCGCCGTCGTGGTCGATCCAGGCGATGTCCGAGGCCTCGACCACCGGGAGGCTCTGCACGACCGTCAGGGTACCGCCGTCGTTGCGATGGATGCGCACCTCTCGTCCTCCGCGCCCGGGAACGTTCCAGGCTCCGGACACCGCGAGATCCAGGTCGGCGTCGCGATCGTAGTCCACCCAGTCCAGGTATCCGAACGTGGCGGGCTCCAGCGCGGTGGTCGGAACGAACGTCCCGCCGTCGTTGCGGTAGAGGCCGATGGAGGACATCGCCAGGTCGTAGTCGCCGTCGCGGTCGTAGTCCGCGAACCCGATCTCCCCCGCGATGACGCTTCCCGCCGGCAATCCGCTCGACGTCTCGACCCAGGTCCCCCCGTCGTTGCGCACGATGCGACTCCCGCCTCCGCGCGCCGGACCGGGCGGCGCGTTCGGAAACGCGGCCACCGCGGCGACGTCGAGGTCGTTGTCGTTGTCGACGTCCGCGAACCGCACCTCACCCGGAAAGCCGCCGAGCACGATCGAGTCCGCCTCGGCGTACGGTGCGGCGTCGAAGTCGTAGATCGCGGTCTGAATGCCGTTCACGCCGTAGCCGGCCACGACGAGCTCCGCCTCGCCGTCCCCGTCCACGTCGCCCGCATCGAGATGGGCGTAGCGATCCGTGTACGCGGCCACCTGCGTGAACGGGAGGAACGTCGACACGCCGGCGGTGAAGGGAGATCCGCGATATCCCCCGTCGACCGTCTGCACCGAGACGTGGAACGACCCCGACTCCTGGCCGAAGATCGGCACGCGAGTCCGGAGGGCCTGCGGGTGATCGACGTTCCCCGCCCGCACGAGCCCGCGAACGCCGTTGCCGGCCGCGGCCGCCGACAGGAGATCCTGCCCGCCGGCTGCCGTGCCGGCACGCACCGCGTAGGTCAGCCCGGCCACCGGCGTCTCGAAGTCGGTGCCGGGATTCCAGGAGACGTCGAGATACGCCGCCGTCGGCGAGACTTGAAGACCGGTCGGCGCGCTCGGGCCGGAGTTCAGCAGGAAGTGCTGGTTGCGGTAGAGGCGACAACGGGTGACGTCGTCGGACTCCCGGCCGGTGACGAGGAGATCGAGATCGCCGTCGCCGTCGTAGTCTCCCCACGCGAGCGACGACAGCCGCGCCCCGACGAGCGTCGCGGCGGCGACGAAGTTGCCGTTCGTCTGCTCGAGGACGCCGGTGATCTCCGTCCCGGCATCGTTCTGTCCGCAGTAGGCGAGGTCCAGATCTCCGTCGCTGTCGACATCCGCCCAGGCCACGTCGCCTCGCGAGACCCCGGTCCCCACGTTCGTCAGGACGAACGTGCCTCCGGGTTGCTGGCGGTACACCCGCGTGACCGCGGTTCCGTTCGCGAGCATCCCGCACGCGGCGAAGTCCTGGAGCCCGTCGGCGTCGAGATCTCCGATCGCCACCGCCGCTTCGTCCAGGCCCTCGAACGTCACCTCGAGCGCACCGGGGAGGCCCTCCAGCCGGAGCACCGGAACGGGGCTTCCCGATACGTCGCTCGAACCGGCGTAGAGAATCTCCGCGACCCCGTTGCCGTCGAGGTCCGCGGACGTCGCGCCGGCATCGAGGAACGCGGCGCCGCTGCTCGGAAGTGGCGGGAGAAACTGCCCGTTCACGATCGGGTACGCGAAGTACGAGGGGTCGTCGCGTCCGAACAGGATCACGAACTCCGAGCCGGGACTCGACCGGTGGAACGTCACCGCTCCGTCCATCGTGTTCGTGAACGGCGCCCCGACGTCGACGAAGCTCGTCCGGTCGTTCCGGTAGGCACGCGAGAGGGAGCCCCCGGCGAGGAGGCCGCCACACAGCACGACGTCCGGATCCCCGTCGCCGTCGAAGTCATCCCAGTCGGCGTCGCTCTGCCAGACGCCCGGGAACGGGATTCCCGAGTTCGCGAAGCTCCCGCCGCCGTCGTTTCGCCACAGCTCGGTCAGGTAGTCGCCGACCTCGGGATTGCCCGTGACGAACAGATCGAGGTCGCCGTCGAGGTCGAAGTCGACCCAGTCGACGTCGCCCCGGGTCACGGCGGGAAACGGATGCGAGACCTCGCCGAGATTGACGACCGCGAGCGACGGCGTCGCGGCAAGCACGACCGGCGCGAATGTGACCAGCGCGAGCGTGACCGGAGTCGAGAGCGACCCGAGACCCGAAGGCCGGGCGGATGCGGACATCGAGAGCACCTCCGATGGGGGTCGATGCGATGGG
>JAGQIB010000349.1 GCA_020431545.1 Gemmatimonadota bacterium | reverse complement strand
CGACGTCGCGGAGGAGACGCTCGCGCGCGAGCGCCTCGAGGCCGCGGACGAGGTCTTCCTCACCGGAACCACGATCCAGGTCGCGCCGGTGACGCGCATCGGCGACGAGACGGTCGGTGCGGGACATCCCGGACCGGTCGCGCGGGAGCTGCTCGGCGCGTACGAGCGGCGCGTGCACGAGGACGTCGCGCGGGGACCGGTCGCGCGGGGACCGGGGGACGCGGGCTAGCCGCGTCGATCGAGGAGCCGGTTCACGGCTTCGAGCACCCGGCGGAGCTCGACCGGCGCGTTGCTCGTGCGACACCGGCGGTGGACGTCGCCGCGCGCGTGCTCGGTGAGGACCTCGTGCAGCTCCACGAGGGGCGCCACCACCCGGCGTCGCACGCGTCCGATCACGAACAGGCTGCCGAGGAAAGACAGAAAGCCGATCCCGACGGCAGCCCACGCCCCGGCGCCGCCGAGACGTCGCGCCTCCGCGTCGACCCCACGCATCGCGCCGCGGTTGACATCGATGACCTCGCGGAGCGCGGCGACCGCGCGGGAAGTGGCCTCGGGATCTCCCCGCCGGAGCGCGTCGAGGTCGTCCGCCACGCGCCCGAGGGCGGGATTCTCTCCCGACTCCGTCACGTTGCCGCGCAGCCGCTCGAACGCGTCGCTGAGCAGCAGGTCCTGGGACTCGTCCAGCGACTCGCCGTGCGCGTTCGCGAGGATCGTCAGCACGTCCTCGGCCGCCGCGATCGAGGTGTCGTTGTCCGACAGGATCCGTTCGATCGCGGGGCCCATGCGCACGAACAGGCCGATGGCGCCGAACGCGAGCAGCACGTTGAGCAGCATCACCGCTCCGATCGCGAGGAACAGCTCTCGGCGGAGTTCCACGCTCAGCTCCGATCCATGAGGCGGGAGACGGCGCCCTCTTTGCCCACGAGGATGATCACGTCGCTCGGGCCGATCGGCGCGAGCGGGTCCGGCACCGCGACCACGTCCCCCCCGCCGGTCCGGATCGCCACGACGGTGACGCCGAACTTCTTCGGGAGCGACAGGTCCGCGAGCGTCTTGCCCACGAGTGAGGCGGGCGCGTGGAGCTCGGTCACGAACAGGTCCGTTCCGAGCGGCATCTGGGCCACGATCTCGCGGTGCAGGATCTGGTTCGCGAAGCGCTCTCCATACTCCTGTTCCGGGTTCACCACGAGGTGCGCGCCGACCAGGCGCAGGATTCGCGCGTGCAGGTCGTTGTTCGCCCGCGCGATGATGCGGGGCGCCCCCATCTGACGGAGCAACGCGGTGCAGATGATCGACGCCTCGCGCGCCTCGTCACCGATCGAGCAGAGACAGACGTCGCGCCGCTCCGGCGACGTGCGCGCGAGCGCGTCGGTGTCCGTCGCGTCGAGACAGGCGGCCTCCGCCACGAACGCGGAGGCCGCGTGCACCCGCTCCTCGCGATGGTCCACCGCGAGCACCTCCACCCCTCGCTCGGTCAACGCCCGGGCAACCGACATCCCGAACTGACCGAGCCCGATCACCGTGGCCTGCCGACTCATGGTCACTCCCTTCCCCGGTCTAGCCGACCTGGACTTCTTCCTCGGGCCGCTCGACCTGGACCGGCGGCGTCCGCTGGTGCAGGAAGAGCAGCAGCGTGAGCGGCCCCACCCGGCCCGCGAACATGCACGAGAGCACGATCAGCTTCCCGACTCCGTCGAGCTGAGCCGTGCCGCCGGTCGAGAGCCCCACCGTGCCGAGCGCGGAAACGATCTCGAACAGCGCGTCCCGCGTGGGCATCGACTGCGTGAGCAGGAGCGCGATCGTCGCGCCCAGTACCGAGAGCGCCCCGAGCGCGGTCACGACCGTCGCGCGGCTCACGACGGAGGCCGGGATGCGACGCCCGAACACGGTCACCCGGAACCCGCCGCGGATCCCGTGGGCCACGAGCAGAAGGAGTACCGCTGCGGTCGTGACCTTGATGCCGCCCGCGGTACCCCCCGGCGCACCTCCGATGAACATGCACAGCATCATCACCGAAAGCGTCGCGGAACGCACGGCCGTGAAGTCGATCGAGTTGAAGCCCGCGGTGCGCAGGGTGACGGACTGGAACCAGGCGTTGTGCAGGCGGTCCCAGAACCCGAGGCCCGCCAGCGACTGGCTCCACTCGAACGCGAGAATCGCCAGGAACGCTCCGCCGAGCAGCACGGCGCTGCCCCCGAGCGCGAGCTTCGCCTGGAGCGCCACGGGGCGGCCGCGCCGTCGGAAGAACCGCGGCAGGCCCAGGACCACGGCCGGCGACAGGCTCCCGAGGATGATGAGCGTCGCCACGACGTGGAGCACCACGGGATGATTCTGGTAGCCCACCAGACTGTCGCTCTGGAGCGCGAACCCGGCGTTGCAGAACGCGGAGACCGCGGTGAACGTGGCGCGCCAGGCCGCGGGGCCGGCGGTCTCTCCCCCGCCGCGAAACGCGAGGAACAACAGGATCGCGCCGACCGCCTCGCACGCGAACGTGAACAGGAGCAGCTGCTGCGTCGCCGAGAACACGCGGCTGCGATCGTCCGGGCTCACCAGACTCGCGACCGC
>JAGQIB010000348.1 GCA_020431545.1 Gemmatimonadota bacterium | reverse complement strand
TCGAGCCGGACGGCCGTCTGCGCCAGACGTTCGGCGCCCACGGCGAGGCGGACGACGACGTCTCCTTCGCCGCTCACCTCGCGTTCGGTCCCGGCAACACGCTGTGGGTCACCGACGCGATGCGTCATTCCATCGGTGTGTTCGGCTCCGACGGTCGGTATCTCGGCCGCATCGGGGGATTCGGTACCGGCCCGGGGCAGCTCCTGTACCCGGCCGGCTGTGAGTTCATCGACGGCGACCGACTGCTCGTCGTGGAACGGGGAGGTCAGCGATGCCAGGTCCTTGAAGTGACGCTCGGCTCGGAAGAGCAACGTTCCTTGACCCGAGTCGACAGAGGAACGAAACGGTTCGTTCCCAAGTCCATCGGATGACTGGGGGTGGTTTCCATGCTCGACAAACGTCATCTGTTCCTCACGGTGCTCGTGATCCTCACGTTCGCGCCGATGGGAGCGCTGGCGGGTGATTTCCACTCGGGGCTCAGCCTGGTTTGCTCGGATTGCCACATCATGCACGCCAGCCAGGGCCACGGTTACAACGCGAACGGTTCCGGGGTGGTCACTCCTTTCGACCCCGCGGGACACCATTTCCTGCTCCGTAACGACGTCAACACGCTTTGCCTCTCCTGCCATGACGGCCAGGCCTGGGCCCCGGACGTATTCGAGGGTCACGGCAACGGTTTCGTGCGGCAGGGCGGCGCCCTGAACGAGGTGGGCGGCAACGGTCTGTATCCGCCCACGACCGGTCACACGCTGGGAGCGACGGACGTCGCGCCGGGTAGCAGCCCCGCCTGGAACGACCCCGACGGGTTGAACTGCGCGAACTGCCACGCGGTGCACGGCGGGAACTCCGCGGGCTACAGCGGCTACCGGAACCTCGGTGGGCACGGCACGGCGGTCGGTTCGTCCTTCGCGATCAGCTACACCCGTGGCGACGTGGAAGGCGCGAACCCGCTGACGGCGTGGGTGCATGAGAACGCTTCTTCTGGCAATTCCGCGGGCCACTACGGCTACACCGGCCTCACGTTCAACGAGCCGGATCAGTCGATGTCGCGTTACGCGGAATTCTGCAAGGGCTGCCACACGAACTTCCACGGCGCGTGGGGTGGTGCGGAGATCGGCGGCGTCGCGCTGACCGACTCCGTGGGCACCGTGCTCGCGTACGAGGAGTTCATCCGGCACCCGGCAGCCGAGTCCAACATCGGCGCCATCGGTGGCGGACACTCGCGTCTGACCCAGCTCACGGGTCACACGAACCAGGTGCAGGTGATGTCCCCGACCGGACAGAGCCCGGCGAACGGTGGCTACGACGGCACCGACACCGAGCTGACCCCGTCCTGCTTCTCTTGCCACAAGGGCCACGGGAACCAGAACGCGTTCGGTCTGATCTTCATGAACGGAACCGGCACGATCACGGAAGAGGGCGATGGCGGTGCCTATCGCGACCTCTGCCGGCAGTGCCACGGGCAAGGCGCCTAGTCGCCTCGCTGAAGACGAAGAGGTGACTCTCTTCGTCCATCGCCCCGATCGGACCCCGACGCTCCGGCCAACGTCGGGGCCCGACGCGAGGCGAGACGCTCCATCGATCCGGCCGATCGGAGTGCGTGCATGAGAGCCTTCCAGATTCTCGCGGCCTTCGCGTGCCTCGGTCTCCCCGCGGCGACGGCACTCGCGCAGTCGGTACCGAACCCGCACTACGATCCCGACACCGGTGTGCTGCGGGAGATCACCGTGCCCTCCACGCGCGGTGAGTGCAGCCAGTGCCACCTCGAGCACGGGGGGGACCTCGCGCTCGAGGCGCACCCCGAGCTGCTGTTCACGGAGAACTCGAATCGCCTCGCGTACTGGTCGGAGGGAGCGAGTCCCTGCCACGCGATGCGCCCCACGAACTACCCGCTCACCGAGAACGATCGACTCCCCGAGGACGATCCGGACGCCGGGTACTTCGAGGCGAACGTCGGCGGCGTGCGGACGACCGGCGTGGAGTTCCGCGGAAGGTGGCCCGGCGAGGCGGTCTACTCCAATCCCACCGTGCTCCCGGGCGCCCATCTCGTGTCGCCGCACGCGTGGGATCCCGACATGCCCGTGCAGGACGTGTTCGGCGAGGGGGCCTGCGCGAACTGCCACGATCCGCACGGCGAGCGCGGTCACTTCGATCTTCTCGTGAAGCCGTACCGGGGAATCGCGGGGGCGGAGTCCTCCGGGCCGCCGCAGGAGTACGGTCTCTGTTTCTCCTGCCACGGGACCCTCGGCGCGTTCGGCATGGAGCGCAGCGGTCGCTTCCTGGCGGACTACTACGATCGCGGCCTGAACGGAGACACCGCGGGTCACCAGATCCGCATGAACCACGACATCGCGATCTCCTGGCCCGCGAACGTGCAGGTCGGCGACATGCTGTCCTGCTCCGATTGCCACAATCCGCACGGGTCCGAGGGCAACAATCGCGTGGAGCCGAACGCGTACCTGATCAGCGACCAGCGGCCCGGCTGGAGCGGTCTGACGAATCCCCGCGGAGATCCGGAGCAGAATCGACGTTTCTGCCTCGGCTGCCACATCCCGTCCGACGGAATCCCCGGCAGCCAGTCGGTGGAGGGGATCGTGATGAACACGCTTCCCGACGAAGACGGACACGACTCGCTGGCGCCGCAGGCGTGCTCCATGTGCCACGGCCGGGACTACTCGGGTCCCGACTCCTTCAACGTGCATCACCCGAACGCCGACCCGGAAGGCGGCGCGTTCGGCGAAGGCCTCTTCGACTGAGGCGGGGGCGACCGGATGCGAGTGACGTCGACCCTCCGATTCGCGCTTCCGGCGGGGGTGCTGTTCGTTCTCGGAGGGCCGCGGGGCGTCGGGGCGCTCGAGGGACGCTACCTCGGCACGACCTCGTACACGGAGGCCGGCGGGGAGTACCAGTCCGTGCTGCACCGACTCGACGTGGGCACCCGGCAATCCGTGGCGGAGAGGGTCCGCTGGAACGCCTTCGCCCAGCTCTCGTACTCGCTTCGGCCGGGTGAATCCGACACGCGCCTGATGAGAAGCCGCTACTTCGGCGAGTTCGAGGCGCCTTCCCTGAAGATCCGGGGGCAGTTCGCGCCCTGGCAGGACCGGGCGGCGGCGGCGAACCCGCCGCGCGAGCGCGAGTACGAGTTCGGCGGGGTCTGGCGTTCTCCGGTGGGGCCGGTTCTGTCGCTGGACTTCGATCGGCGAGACGAGGAGAGCGTCTTCGGTCGGGGGACGTCCGAAGACCGCCGGGTCGCGCTCCGGCACGGCGTGGGCCCGATCGAGTACGGGGGCTCCTGGCGACGTCTGGATTCGCGCGCGTCCTTCTCGGGAGTCGAGGGCCGGACGAACGAATGGCGCGGCGGATTGCGCGCGACGAAGTCGTGGCGACCGCTGCAGCTCGAAGGCAACTACGACGTGCTCCGGTCCGAGGCGACGTCGCGGGATCGGGTCCGCGATCTGGAAACCCACCGCTTCGGTCTGTCCGGGGCGGGCCGGATCACTTCGAAGGTTCGATGGTCCAGTGACGGCCAGTGGCGAACCGGCCGCTCCGAGGACAACGCGCAGAGCTTCGCCCGCGACATCGACGAGCGCTCGGCCCGCGGACAGCTCGAGTACGCTCCGCTCCGGAGCCTCGATCTCCGCCTGATCCGGGAACATCGCAGCTCCTCGGGCAACGTCACCGCGGACTACCTCCGCTTCCGCAGCCTCTTCCGTCGCGACGTCTTCCGTCAGGTGAACCTGCAGGCCGGCTTCGAGCGCACGCTCGAGACGTTCTCCCGCGGCAACGCGCCCGGCGACGTCATCTACACCGCGCTGGACGGTCGCCTGCGCCGGGGCGTGCGCGCTCGCGGCGAAGTTCGCACCACCTCGTACGCGTCGGGACCGCGCCGGTGGAAGGGACTCGTCCAGTCGATTCTGGATCCGCGCCCGGACACGCACTTCGAGGTCACGTGGCAAAAGGACTGGATCCCGCCGGTCGGTACGCTCGGTGCTCGACGCGACCGGGAGTGGACGTTCCTGGCGGGGTACCAGCCCCGTTCGGCCTTCGGCGTGAACGGATCGCTTCGCGTGCTGCGGGGAACCGGCCGCCTGGAACGTCATGAACGCTTCGGAAGCGCCACGGTGACCGTGCGCACCGGCGAGCGGACTCGCCTCGGAGTCGACTGGTCCGAGCGTCGATCCGAGTTCGGTTTCCTGAACACCGTCTCTCGTTCGCTCGGACTCAGCGCGAATACCTGGTTGCCGCGCGAGTTCCGTCTGGTGGGCTCGGCGTACCGGACCCGAGCGACGAACGCCGTCACCACTTCGACGGTCACCGTGACCGTGGACAAGACCTTCCGCTAGGAGCCGCGCGATGGAACGGAGTCCCTGGTTCGGCCTGACGCTGGCGCTGCTGTTCCTCGGCGGCTGCGGGGGGCCGGCTGCGTTCGTGGACCGCGAGGCCGACCTGCCGTACTACGAGCGGGTCGGCATCCTGCCGTTCGATTCGCTGGCACAGGACGCGCTGGCCGGGGACAAGGTCGCGAGCGTGTTCCTGACCGAGCTGCTGCGCCGCGACTTCGCGCAGGTCCTGGACCCGACCGCGATGTCGGGCGCGGTGACGAAGGTCCGGGGCGCCGGTCCGAATCGCAAGCCGTGGTCCAGCAAGGAGATCTCGAACGTCGCGGAGATCGCGGAGGTCCAGGGCGTGTTCGTGGGCACGATCCGCGACTACGGCATGGTGCCGGTCGGCCGGAGCTCCTATCCGCTGGTGTCGCTGGAGATCCGGCTGGTGGACGCGACGTCCGGACGCATCGTGTGGAGCGCTTCGCAGACGCGACGCGGCGGTCCCGCGTTGCCGCTCATGGGCTGGCGCGAGATCCCGACGCTCGGCGAGCTCACGGCGGTCATGTGCCGCGACCTCCTGGAGACGCTCCGATGAGACCGTCGCCGACACGGTTCGTCGGGATGATGGCCCTGGTCGCGCTCGCGGCCGGCGCCGCGGGCTGCTCGTCGGCGCGGCCGAGCGCGTACGCGGCCGGGAAGCTGCCCGCGGGAGTCCGGATCGCGATTCTCCCGCTCGCGAACTACACGGAGGTGCCGGACGCATCGAACCACTGGGTGCCCCGCCTCGCGGTGGAGCTCGCCCGGCAGCGTGATCTCGAGGTCGTGGATGCGGGAGAGGTGGAACGCGTGCTCGGGTCGGAGCCGTGGCTGCTGCTGGATCGAGTTCCTCTCGAGCTGATCGAGCGCTTCGGGGCCGAGCTGAACGCGCAGGCGCTGATCGTGGGATCCGTGCTCGCGTTCGGCGAGCGGGCGGGCGGCGGTGAGCCGGTGCCCGAGGTCTCGGTGTCGTTGCGCCTGCTCACCGTGCCCGGCGGTCGCGTGATCTGGAGCGCGGTCGATTCGAGGGACGGAACGAACGGAGAGACGGTGTTCGGGATCGGACGCGAGGGCAGTCTGGAACGCCTCGCGGAGGAGTCGGCGCGCGCGATCGTGGCGACGTTCCCACGAGTCGCGCGCGCGGCAGGGAAGCCGGATGCCAAGCCGGCAGAGAAGGAGACGAAGTGATGAAGACGATCCTCATGATGGTCGCGGCGGCGATCGTGCTCGTGCTCCTGGCGGTTGCGGCCGCTCCGGTCCG
>JAGQIB010000347.1 GCA_020431545.1 Gemmatimonadota bacterium | reverse complement strand
GAGGCGTACACCCCGGACGAAGCCCAGCGCGAAGGGCTCGCGAGCCTCGGGTACCTCTCCGGCGGAGGTGGCGAGGCGCCGGGGACCGTGGAGGCCGAGATGTCGCGGCCGGGCTTCGACCCGAAAGACCTCGTCGACGTCTCCATGGGCGCGCGCGAGATCCAGAACGGGTTCTACGACAGCGGTGAGCGCAAGCTGCTCCGGTTCTTCGCCACCGTGCGGACCCCGGAAGAGGATCCACGCGTGGCGAAGCTGTGGGCCGCCGCGCACCAGAACTACGCGAAGATCTGGATGGTGCGCGGCGACTATGGCGCCGCCGCCGAGCAGTACCGCCTCGCGACCCTGGTGGATCCGGACTACGACATCGCGCGCTGGAGCCGGATCTACGCGCTGAACCTCGCCGGCCGTCCCGCCGACGCCGTTCGCGAGGCCGACACCGTGCTCGCACGGTGGCCGAACTCCTGGCGCGTGCGGTTGCACCGCGCGCTCGGACTGGCGCTCCTCGGCCGTTCGCAGGATGCGAAGCACGACCTCATGGGGATCATGGACTCCGCCGAACCCGGCAGCGAACCGGCCCGGCACGCGGAGTGGTACGCGCAGCGGATGGGAACCCCGCGCGAGGGCGACGCACTCCGCTCGTACCTCGATTCGGAGAAGCGCCGCGCCGACCGCGCCGGCGACTCGTCCTGACGCGCGCGGCCCCGCGAACCGAGGTCCGCGGGGCCGTCACGAACTTCCGCCGAAGATCGCGCTCCGGCCAACCGGCGATCGAACTACCGGTAGTCGACCTTGATCTTGCTCCAGTTCTTGGCCTCGACCGAGAGCGGCTTCAGGTCCACGAACTCGATGTTCGCCCAGTCGGCCTGCACGGCCGCGTTCGGATTGCCGCCCTGCAGGAACATCTGCACGTAGCCGCCCACGCGACCGTCGTTCAGCATTCCCCACAGACCGTACGGCGGATCCTCGGCGGGGTTGCCCTCGTCGAACGCGAGCGGGCCGCTCGTGTAGTGGTTGCCGTTGTAGTCCACGGCGTACTCGATCGTGGCCGGATCCGACATCGACAGACCGTTCGCGAGGTAGGTCACCTCGAGGTGGATCGCCGTGCCCTTCGTGTAGACGACGCCGTCGTTCGCCGTGAAGGAGTAGAACGGCAGACGGCCACCGAAGCACGCGACCTCACCGTCGGTCGAGCGCACGTTGAAGCGCCCGTCGACGTCCTGCGACCACCACGGCGCGACCTGCAGACCGCCCTCGCCGTCCGCCGTGCCGGAGATCGTGAGATCCGCGGACAGACGGAACGCCGAGTCGTTGTCGAACACGGCCGGATCGGTCCCGTTCGACGACAGACGCCAGTTGTGGAGGTTCGCGAATCCGCCGCAGCTGAGATTCTCGTCGAGAATCGTGATCTGCGAAGGATAGTTGTTCGTCGTGGTGAGGGTCGAGGTCGGGCAATCGTTGAAGATCCGCGGACGAATGACCGCGCTGTTCACGGGCGGCGTAGCAAGGGCCGTACCCGCGACCGCGACGAGCGCGACGCTCATCGTCATCGCGGCGAAGACTCGGTTGCGATGCATGGTTGTTTCCTCCATTCGATGGTTGGGTCGTGCACGAGTTGTATCACCGGACGCAGTGGTGGCGGCACTCACCTCCTCTTTCGTTCGAGCCCGCACGGGCTCATCGCAGCAGGATGCACTTCTTCCCCTCCCAGGTGTCTCCGGAACGGAGACGGTAGTAGTAGACGCCGTTCGCGAGATCCGTCGCGCCGAGGCGGACGACGTGGCGGCCCGCCGCACGGCGGCTGGCGTCCAGAACCCGGACGCGACGTCCCGCGACGTCGAACAGCTCGATGCTCACGTCGGCGTCGCGCGCGATCTCGTACGAGATCGACGTCGCCTCCGAGAACGGATTCGGCGCGTTCTGGGCCAGCATCAGCCACGCGGGCTCCGGCCCCTCGGCGACGTGGACGTCCGTCGCCGCCGTGAACGTGGCGCGCGTGAGGCCGGTCTGCACCGCCGGCTCCTGCATGAAGCGCTCCCACACGGAGGCGTCGTAGTAGTTCTGGATCATGATCGCGATCGGGCCCTGATCGATTCCCAGGTAGTCGGTCGCGTACCAGCCGACGGTCGGATTGAAGGCGTCCTTGAAGCCGTAGGTCGCCCACAGTCCGGGCCCGTAGACGTCGTACATGTGGTGCATCGCGGGGATCACGATCTCCGGCGCGAACGGGATCGACGAGATCGCAGCCGTCGGCGTGATCGTGCCGTTGTCGTTCTGCGGGGGCGGCGCGCCGTGCGCCACGTAACCGCTCGGGTCGTCGCTGGCCGTGAGACCCCAGAGGTCCGGCCCGTAGCCCACCCAGCCGCCCGGGTTCGCGATGCAGTACTCGCGGGCGGCGTACGTCGCGCGCCGCGAGTTCTCGTAGTACGTGCTGCCGCGGTTCGCCATGTAGACGTCCTGGATGAACCGGTAATCGATCCAGCAGTGCGAGTACTGGTGCCCGAAGAGCGGAGGGAACTGCACGTACTCGTAGCCGTAGTGGAAGTTCCACACGTAGCCGCTCGTCCAGGTGAACCACGTGCTGGCCGGGATCGGATGCGTGGGCGATCCGAGCGCGAGGATGTAGAGGATCATCGCCTCGTTGTAGCCGACCCAGGTACCGAATCCGCCGAACCCCGTCTCGGGGGTCCAGCCCATGCGGACGCCCACGCCGGAGTTCCGGGCCCACTCCCAGTCGACCCGTTCGTAGAGCGAGTCCGCGACCGCGCGGATCTGGATCTCGGTCGCATCCACGCCGTCGAAGTAGTGCTTCGCGTCGAGCACGCCGGCCATCAGCAGCGCCGTGTCGATCGTGGAGAGCTCGCAGCTCCAGGTCCGCGTGGCGGTGGTCATGTCGAGGAAGTGGTAGAACAGACCCTGGTAGCCGATCGTCCCGCTCGAGCCGGCACCCTGCGGCCCGTTCCAGAACGTCTCCAGCGTCGTGAGCACGCGGGCGGCGGCGTCCTCGCGCGTGACCCAGCCGTGGTCCACGCCGATCGCGATCGACGTCAGGCCGAA
>JAGQIB010000346.1 GCA_020431545.1 Gemmatimonadota bacterium | reverse complement strand
GTGCTCGAGGAGGAAGCCGTTCTCGCGCCAGCCGGTGGGGATGTGATGGCGGAGCCACGTGACCGGGCGCTGGTAGTCCGGAACGTCGGCGGCGCCGCTCACGCGCTCGCGTCCCATCGCTTCCTTCAGCATCGCGGGAATCGACTCGACCGTGTCCGGAGTGAACTGCCAGTCGTCGCTCTCGGAACCCGCGATCACGATCTCACCGGTCGATCCCCGGGCGAAGACGTACGGCGGAGCATCCGGCGAATCGGGAATGTCCGCGTAGTCCACGTACCGGGTCCGGTCGATGATCTCCTTCAGCTGGATCGCGAGATCCCGGCGCGCCGCGCGATCCAGCCCCGGCGCGCGCGTCAGGTCGAGACAGGCGACCGCCGCGTCGAGCTTGGACTCGTCGTTCGACTGGGCGGCGTTCGTGACCGCGCCGAGGAACGTCTTCATCGTGGCGCGGGCGGACGCGCGCTCGGCCGGGACGTCGGCGGCGAACGCGTTCGAGGTCGCCAGGAGAAAGGCGAGGAGGATCAGGATCGCGATCCGGCCCCCGGGCCGAGCGGAAGCCCCCGCGGCCGAGGAGGCGAATCTTCCGGACAATGACCCGAGACGCACGTTGCTCTCCTGCGGTTGACGTCACGCCACCAAGGCGGCCCCGAAGATACCCGAAGTGCCCCTGATTGACCCGCGGTGTTCGGCCGGTGCGCGAAAGTGCTCGTTCCGGGGCGCGTTTCCCGCCGCGCGGCGTGCGGAGGACCCGAGCGTGCGAGTTCGTGCGGACCAGCGCGAGGAGTTCCGGGCTCGGTCGCGCGCGCGAGGACTTGCTCCTCGCGAAGTGCGTTCCAATAGTGGGTTCGACATCGATCGCGGTTTCTCGTCCGGCCAAGACGTCGCGATCCGCCCGTCCCCTGCCCGCTTCTTGGAGGCGCCCCGTGTTCTCACGTGCCTACGACTCTCCGAGCGCTTTCCTTCTTCGCGCTCTCACAATCGCTGCGGTTCTCTCGATCTATCCCGGTCCCACCGGCGCGACGCCCGCGAACCCGTTCGCGCTCCAGAACGACGGTCGTCTCGAGGAAGAGTTCGTCGTCCGGCCGAGTGCCGAGGCTCGATCCCTCTTTCACGGACGTGGCACCGATTGGGGGGCGCTCGTCGACGCGACCTGGGGCCCGACGACGTGGCCGGTGGCGGATCAGCTCCTGTGGTTCGACACGGTGTGGGGAACGCTCGACTCCGACTTCCCGTGTTTCGAGGGAATCCCGGACGTCTGGGACAGCCTCGGCACCGCCTACCGCGCGGAGATCTCCGCGGGCGTGAGCAAGGGACGTCTCGCCGCGATCTTCAACCACCTGGCCCTGTCGCTGCGGGAATCTCACACGAGATCGTACCTCCCGGAGGTCAACTCCACGGCGCTCGCGCCGGGCATTCCGCTGATGGTGATCGGCGGCTGGGGAGCGAACGACCACTTCGGCGCCGGACTCACCCCGCAGCCGGACAAGTCGCTCCTGGTCTACCAGGCAGTCCCCGCTCATCCGCTCGGTCTCGTGCCGGGTGACCTCGTGCTCGGCTACGAAGGCGTTCCCTGGGAACAGCTCGCGAACGAGCTGCTCGCGGCGGAGCTTCCGATCCGTTCGACGTTCTACTGGGGCAGCGCGCCGTCTTCGTTCGAGCATGCCGTGCTGATGGCGGCCGGGATGAACTGGCACCTGTTCGACACGATCGACATCGTCAAGCACGACACGGGAGACACGCTCCATCTCTCCACGGCGCCGCTCGAGAACGCCGGCATGTCCCTCTACTGCACGGAACAGTTGCCGGTGGGCGGCGTCAACATGCCGGACTACCCCGGTGGCACGGTAGTGACCCGCGGCCGGCCGTTCGGCTACGACGTGGGTTACATTTATGTGATCGCGTGGACCGGCAACGCGGGGGTCCGTTTCTCCAACGCGGTGAACGCCCACTACGATCGGTCGGGTCTGATCATCGACTTCCGGACGAACTACGGCGGGAACATGTTCCTGAGCAACGCAGCTCTCGAGGTGCTCTTCGACCAGATCGTGCCCACGATCGGCTGGGACGTTCGCTGTCCCGGAGGCGGCCATCTCGATTTCTGCCCGGAGGGAACCAGCTCGTCGTTCTACGACATCCCCGGAGACCCCGCGACGTTCTTCGACAAGCCGATCGCGGTGCTCGTGGGGCCGGGGGCGGTGAGCTCGGGCGATCAGGTCGCGCTCCGGATGAAGTTCCACCCGAACGTGCGCGTCTTCGGAAAGTCCACGGCCACCGCGTTCAACGGGCCGATCTTCGGCTACGACACGGGCGGCGGCCCGATCGTGGCGAACATGGCCCTGGCCGAGGCCTACCTGCTGAGCGACCCGAGCGACCACCTCACGCACAACGAGTTCGCCGTGGACGAATCGGTGTGGCTCACGCCCGACGACGTGGCACAGGGGATCGATACCGTGGCCGCGGCCGCGCTCGCCTGGATCCAGTCGCAGGTCACCGACGCGCCGACCGTCGCGACGGTGGCGGACGCGCCCCGAATCACGAGCTTCCCGAATCCCTCGCCCGGCATCACCTGGATCCGCTGGTCCGCGACGGCGACCGCCACCGGCCTCGTCGACGTGGCGATCCTCGACGTCGGCGGCCGGGTGGTGCGACGCCTCCCGTCCGTGCCCGCGGAGACAGGTCTCGCCCGCTGGGACGGAACGGATGCGAGCGGCACCCCGGTGGCGGCCGGCGTGTACTTCACCCGCGTGCGGACCCCGTGGGGAGATGGGAGCCGGAGGCTCGCGGTGGTCCGGTGAGTCCGCTGAGGGGCGGTCCCAGCCGAATCTCACCGAGAATTCGGAGAAGGACCGTCCCCGCCGGACCTCCGTTGAGGCCCCCGCCACTTCCCGCCCCAACTACAGCTTGACGCCAAAGATCTATAGCTTACGGTGACTCCGTTCCCCCCCGATCTTCGCCGTTCCGACCAGGAGTTCACCTTGCAGGAGCAACGTCACCCGTCCGGAGTCCTCATCTTCCGCCCGGAGGGCCCGGCGCTCGACGCCGGCCACGCGGAGGCGCTCAAGCACGCGTTCGACACGCGGATCGGCGAGGGCAAGCACGAGTTCTGCGTGGACTTCCACGCGATCGAGACCATGGACAGCACCGGCCTCGCGGTTCTGATCGCGGCGCTTCGCCAGCTCGACGGCCGCGGGAAGATCCGACTCTGCTCCGTGCAACCGGCCGTGCGCACACTGCTCGAGATGACGCACATGACCC
>JAGQIB010000345.1 GCA_020431545.1 Gemmatimonadota bacterium | reverse complement strand
CCAGCACAAGAACAAGGCGAAGGCGTTGCGGGTTCTTCGGTCGCGTCTTCTCGAGGCGGAGCGCGAGGCCGCGGCGAAGGAACGCGCCGACGCGCGACGAGCGCAGATCGGCACCGGCGATCGATCCGAGAAGATCCGCACGTACAACTTCCCGCAGAACCGCGTGACGGATCACCGCATCGGCTGGTCCGTGCACGACATCGACGGCGTGCTGGGCGGCTCGCTCGACGGACTGTTCGACGCGCTGCAGGAGACGATCATCGAGCAGCAGCTGGCCGGCGGAAAATCGTGAAATCGTACGGCGAGCTTCGCGACGCCGGCACCGCCATCCTGCGTGACGCGGTCGGTAGCGCGGCCGACGATCCGCGCTGGGAGGCCACGCGACTGCTCGAGGTGGTCACCGGTCTCAGCCGCGGCGAGCTCGTCCGGCGCCGCGATCAGGTCGTGGAGATCGAGGCGATCGCCGACTACCTGCGCCTGCTCGAGGAACGCCGGCGCGGAGTACCGCTGCAGCTGCTGGCGGGCCACGTGGATTTCCACGAGATCACCGTACGGGTGGAACCCGGCGTGTTCATCCCGCGTCCGGAGACCGAGCTCCTGGTCGAGCTCGCCCGCGCCGACGTCGCGTCTCGCCTCGCGAGCGAGTCCGATCGCGAGATCCGGATCCTCGATCTCTGCACGGGAACGGGCGCCATCGCGCTCGCCCTCGCCGCGGCGTTCCGTGCCGAGCCCCGCGTGCGGGTGGCGGCCGGCGAGTGGAGCCCGCAGGCGGTCCGCATCGCGCGCCGCAACGCCGAGGACCTCGGGCTCGCGGTCGACGTCCGGCGCAGCGATCTCTTCTCGGCCTTCGCGGACCTGGAAGGCGCGATCGACGTCCTCGTGTCGAATCCGCCGTACATCGCACCGGGCGAGACGCTCCCGGTCGAGGTGCAGCACGACCCGCCCGCCGCCCTGTACGATCCGGAGGGGGGCACCGGCTTCCACCGTCGCATCGCGCGCCGCGGACGCGACTTCCTGCGTCCGGGCGGAATGATCGTGCTCGAGATCGGCGAGACGCAGGACGAGGAAACGGCTAGGATCCTGAACGAGGAGCAGTACCGGGAAGTGGGGAGGGAGCGCGACCTGACGGGCCGGCCACGGTTCGTGCGAGGCATCGCGCGTGAGGGGGGTGTGGTCCCATCGATGCGATCGTCCTGAGAGGCAACGGACCGCTGAAGGGCACGGTTCCGATCGGCGGCTCCAAGAACGCGGCCCTGCCGATTCTCACCGCGGCCATCCTGTTCGATTCCGAGCTCCGGATCGACAACGTTCCCCGTCTTCGCGACATCGGGACCCTGCTGCGCCTGCTCGAGACGCTCGGGGTCTCGGGCACGCAGGAAGGCCACGTCGTGCGGCTGAACGGCGCCGGCCTTCATTCGTGCGAGGCGCCCTGGGATCTCGTGCGGCGCATGCGTGCTTCCATCTACGTGCTCGGGCCTCTTCTGGCGCGTCTCGGCGAGGCGAAGGTGTCGCTCCCCGGCGGCTGCGCCTGGGGTCCGCGACCGGTGGACCTTCACGTGTCGGCCATGGAAGCCCTCGGCGCCGAGGTCCAGGTGGAGCACGGGTACCTGCTGGCGAGAGCCCCGAAGACCGGCCTCCGCGGCGGGCGCATCACGTTCGCGATCTCGAGCGTGGGCGCCACGTGCAACGCGCTGCTCGCGGCCGCCACCGCGCGCGGCGAGACCATGCTGGAGAACGCGGCGGCCGAGCCGGAGGTCGTGTCCCTCGTGGAATTCCTGAACGCCTGTGGCGCGCGCATCGAGGGGCAAGGCGGCAAGACGATGCACGTCCACGGGGTGGAGCGTCTCACTCCGGCTCCGTTCGCCGTGATTCCCGATCGCATCGAGGCGGGCACGTTCCTCGCGGCCGCCGGGATCACCGGCGGCGAGCTCGAGCTGACGGGGTGTGCTCCCGCGCATCTCGATTCGGTGATCCACACGATCCGCGACATGGGCAGTCGCGTGGACGTCGAGGGCGACCGCATCCGGGTTCGCGGCGAGATTCCGCCGCGCGGCGTGCACGTCGTGACCGAGCCGTATCCCGGCTTTCCCACGGACATGCAGGCGCAGATCATGGCCCTCGCCACGGTGGGCATCGGCCCCAGCGTCATCACGGATACCGTGTACCACGATCGTTTCACGCACGTGCCGGAGCTCGTGCGTCTCGGCGCCGACATCCGGCTGGACGGAAACACGGCGGTGGTGCGTCCGTGCGGCGGACTCTCCGGCGCGAACGTGATGGCCACGGATCTTCGGGCGTCCGCCGCGCTGATCCTCGCCGGCCTCGTGGCCGACGGCGAGACCAAGGTGAGCCGCGTCTACCACATCGATCGCGGCTACGAGCGCATCGAGGAGAAGCTGCGCGCCGTGGGGGCGGACATCGAGCGGGTGCAGGAGGAGGGGCCGTAGGCGCCGCCCAAGCCGCTCGAGCAAAGGACCCGACGAAAACGGGGCGTCGCGCGGAGTGCGCGACGCCCCTTCGCTTTTCCGTCGAGTCGGAAGCTACTTGAGCAGCAACGTCCGCGTCGTCTGTACGCCCTCGGCCGTCGTGAGCCGCACGAAGTACACACCGGCCGCCGCCGCCGTGCCGGCCGCGTCGCGACCGTTCCACTGCAGGACGTGCGCGCCGACATCGCGGCGACCGTCGAGCAGCGTGGTCACGAGACGTCCCGCCGCATCGTACACGGCGACCTTCACGTCGCCGGCCTGATGCATCGAGAAGCTCACCGACGTCCGACCCACGAACGGGTTCGGCTGCACGCGGAGCCGCAGATCGTCGACGGCGGCCACGTCCACGCCGGTGCCGCCGCCCATGATCTCGAACGCCGTGTCGTTCATGTTGAAGAAGATGTTGTTCGAGGCTTCGATCTGGACGCGGGCCTCCAGGGTCGAGACGTTCGGCACCACGATCATCTCGCTGCCGTCGTTCGGGGTGCCGGCGAGGAGCACGGTCGTGAAGTCTTGACCGTCGTTCTCGGACAGGAGGATGTCCACCGTGGGGCAGTTGATCGGAGCCAGGTCGGTACCGGCCACGTCCCAGGTGATGAGCTTCGTCTGTCCCGCGGACCACGGAGTGGCGTCGACCGACGTGACCTCGAACGGCCCGGCGAGGCTGGACACCGCCACCGACGTCTGGTCGAAGCCCACGCCGCCGACGTTGTCCCGCACGGTCAGGCGGAAGGTCAGGTTGCGTGTATACGTCGGCAGGAGCTCGCCGATGATGCCCACGCCGTCGCGGATGTCCACGTTGCGCGGGAAGGTCCGGAAGGTCCGATCCTTGGACGAGAAGTTGCGGAAGATAGGCGCGTTGCCGGACGGGCTGTTCGGCGAGCCGGCGGGGCCGAGGTCCATCTCCTCCCAGTTGTAGGAGAGGGAGTCGCCCTCCGCGTCGACGGCGAGTCCGTCCAGGATGAACGGCGTGGACACCGGAATCGTGAAGCCGACGTTGCCCGCGGTCACCACCGGCGGCGTGTTGCTCGTGGCCGTGATCACCGGGCAGTTGTTGCCGAAGCTCGACTGCGTGTAGGCCACGATCTGGTTCAGGCTGCCGCCGTGGAACTCGTCGATGCTGTGGCTCGCGATGTCGTCGGCCCCGCAGATTCCCGCGTAGCCCATGATCGTGACGCCCGAGCCCGGCTCGTAGGCGGTGGAACCGGTGCGATTGCCGCCCCCGCAGCTGCCGGTCACGCTGTTGAACGTGTGCGTCGCGCCGAACTGATGACCCATCTCGTGCGCCACGTAGTCGATGTCGAACGTGTCGCCCTGCGGGTTGTTGAGCCCGGTCACGCCGCGGGCCTTCGAACCGTTGCGGCACGGCACTCCGAGCTGCGCGATGCCGCCGCCGCCGGTGCTGAACACGTGGCCGATGTCGTAGTTCGCGGCCCCGATCACGGAATCCAGCGTGGACTGGTTCTGGGACAGCATCGCGCCGCCGTTGTTGTTCGTGTACGGATCGGTGGCGCCGTTCGTGTACACGATCTGGTCGTTGTTCGGGATCAGCTCCATGCGGACCGACACGTCGCGCTCGTACACGCCGGTCACGCGATTCACGGAGATGTTCATCGCCGCCAGGGCGCCGGGGACGGTGCCGCCGAACCGGGCGGCGTACTCGCCCGTGCACGCGAGGGCGAGGCGGTAGGTGCGGAGCTCCTGGCCCGTTCCGCGCGGCGTGGGATTCGCGGCGCGCTCTTCCACGAGGCGGTTGATCTCGGTCTCCATCGCCTCGTCCGTCACGAAATGGCATTCGAACGGCTCACCGTCCACGTCGGCCATGGCGGCGCTGCGCTTGTAGTGGCTCGCGTAGAACGAGACGTCGTCGTTCACCGGATCGATGAACACGCTCGGGCCGGCGCGGAGCACCATGGCGTGGAAGCCGAGCGGGGTGGCGTCCAGGCGCACGGTCGCCGTCCGGTCGTCGATGCCGCGACCGGTGTAGGTCTTGATCTCCGGATAGCGGGCCGCGAGTTCGGGATGCATCACCGAGGTCTCCCAGATCTCGAAGTCCTGGGAGCTGCCGCCCGGGAGCGGGAGCGCGACCACGAGTCCCGCGGGGGGATTCGCGAGATTCTCGTACGGAGCGTCGGCGAGGATCTGCCGCATGTCCTCGAGAGAGAGCGAGAAGAAGCGGGTCGACTCGGGATACCGGTCCGACACGGATCCCGTGGCGGCGATCTCCCGGAACGTCGGCGCGGCGCCGGCCAGCGTGGGGACGAGAAGGAGGACGGCGAGCGAGGTGCTCGCCGGACGAAGCCGCCGGGCGAGAATCTGCAACAATTCCATGTTCGGGGAGCTCCCGGATGCGGGGGTTCGAAATCAGGGTGGCGACGGGATTCCGGGATTATACCGGATCGGGGCGAACGGCGGATTGCGGGCGACCGATCCGCGCGATTTCGTTCGAGGACGGCCAAATCTGCCACAATGGCACGACGTGTGTCGCGCATGGCGGTGGATTGCGCCAGATTGACAGGCCTCGCGAGGCCCCCGTCGCTGCGCGGCCTTCGTCGAATCCCGCAAGTGATTGAATCGGCGTGAGTTCGAGGTGCCGGCTCGACGCTGGCACGCACCCTGCTTTGAGAAGCGGCATCACCGCGGGTCGGCCCCCCCGACCCGGGCTATCTCGAAGGAGGGATGAGACATGTTGGTTCGTCGTGATGCCGGCCTCGTGCCGCGGAGCAGCAGCCTGGACATCGATCGTCTGTTCCGGGACGTCTTCGAGGACTTCCCGACGTGGGCGCCGGCCGCCTGGTCCGGCACCTCGAAGTACCCGGCCGTGAACGCGTGGGAAGACGATCACGCCTACCACGTCGAGGCGGAGCTGGCGGGCTTCCAGGAGAAGGACATCGAGATCACCGTGCTCGGCAACGAGCTGCGGATCTCGGGTCGCCGCGAGGAGAAGACGGAGGAGAACGCGAAGGTCTATCACCGCGAGCGGTACGTCGGCGAGTTCTCGCGCGTGCTTCGCTTCCCGGTGGATCTGGACGACTCGAAGGTCGAGGCGAAGCTCGACCACGGCGTGCTCCGCGTGAGGCTGCCGAAGGCCGCGGCCGCGCTGCCGCGCAAGATCGAAGTCCAGGGCTAGCAAGCTTGCCGCGGCGCCGGGCGCATCCGGCCCCGGCGCCGCGCACTCGAGAAACCAGAGAAGGAGAAAGACGGTGACGACCTGTGTGACCTGCGCGCCCGAGCGCACCGAGAACCTGGAGCACACCGAAGCGACGTATCGCCCCGCGGCCGACGTGATCGAGCTCGAGGGTGCCTACCGCATCGAGGTGGAACTGCCCGGAGTGAAGAAGGAGAACGTCGACCTCGATCTGAAGGAAGACGCGCTGACGGTCCGCGCGACGGTGGAGCCGCGTCCCCTGGAAGGGACGGTGCGCCTCCGGGGCTACGGGGTCGGGAACTTCGAGCGCACGTTCCGACTCGGCAAGAAGGTGAATCGCGAAGGCATCCGCGCCGAGCTCGCGCACGGGTTGCTCACGTTGCACCTGCCCAAGACGGTGGCGGCCCAGCCGCGCAAGATCGAGATCGTCTGATCGGAGCCGGGAGGGGCGCGGCGGCCGGAGTCGGATTCGGCTCCGGGCGTCGCCGTCCCGGGGCCCGGTGAGGAACCGTCCCCGAACCCCGGGGTTCCCGGGTAGACTGCGAAACCCGCGAGCCGAAACGCGGCCCGCGACCCCGCCCGCGAAATCCGCGCGGCCGAAGGCCAGGAGGCTTCGATGTTCTTCGATCCGCTGTACTTGATCCTCGTCGGTCCCACGATGCTGCTCGCGCTGTGGGCGCAGATGCGGGTCAAGAGCGCGTTCGGCAAGTGGAGCCAGGTGGCCGGATCGTCGCGCATGAGCGGCGCGGAGGCCGCGCAGCGCATGCTCTCGGCGGCGGGCATCACCGACGTGAAGATCGAGCCGGTGCAGGGCTTCCTCAGCGACCACTACGATCCGCGCGCGAAGCGACTCCGCCTGTCGCCGGGCGTGTACCAGAGCAACTCGGTCGCGGCGATGGGGATCGCCTGCCACGAGGCCGGTCACGCGCTGCAGCACGCGAACGGCTACGCGCCGCTCGCCCTGCGCAACGCGATCGTTCCCGTGGCGCAGATCGGCTCCTGGCTCGCGTGGCCGATGATCTTCGGCGGGATGCTGCTGCAGATGCAGAATCTCGCGCTGCTCGGCGTGATCGCGTTCTCGGCGATGGTCGTGTTCCAGCTGATCACGCTGCCGGTGGAGTTCGACGCGTCGAACCGCGCGAAGGCGCAGCTCAAGACGCTCGGGATCCTCCACTCGAACGAGGAGTCGAAGGGCGTGAGCGCGGTGCTCGACGCGGCCGCGATGACCTACGTCGCCGCGACGGTGACGGCCCTCGTCCAGCTCCTCTACTTCGCGTTGCGTCTGGGACTTCTCGGCCGCCGCGACTAGAGCGGGCCGGACCCTCGAACACGTAAGACCCCGCATGCGGCGCGAGGCGCCGTAGACGGACGGGCACGCCCCCTTCCGGGACGGAAGCGGGAGAAGGAGGCAAGAGATGACCACGGAGAAGTTCACTCGCAAGACGCGCGAAGCGCTCGAAGCCGCCCAGGCGGAGGCGCTGCGGCGCAGCCACCAGGAAGTGGACGCCGAGCACCTGTTGCTCGCGACCCTCGACCAGGAGGAAGGACTCGCGCCGCGCCTGCTGGAACGCGCCGGCGGCGACGTCGCCGTTCTGCGCGCGCGCGTGGAGGAAGAGCTCGCGTCGCGCCCGCGCGTGACCGGCGGCTCGGTGGAGTCCGGGAAGTTCTTCGTGACCCAGCGGCTGAATCGGTTGCTCGTGCAGGCGCAGGACGAAGCGAATCGTCTCAAGGACGAGTACGTCTCGGTGGAGCA
>JAGQIB010000344.1 GCA_020431545.1 Gemmatimonadota bacterium | reverse complement strand
TCCACGACGAACGACGTGCGGGCCCACTCGTAGTCGAAGTCCAGATCGTCCGGCGCGTCGAAGCGCACCACCTCGTTCGCGTGACGGAAGCGGAAGGTGGTGAGGGCACCTGCGTCCAGATCGAGAGAGACGTCGGCGCGGTTCTCCCAGGAGCTCTCCCGCACGCTCCCGGGATCGTAGGTGCGACGATCCGCGCGATCCGTCACGTCGAGCGTGATCGCGCTGCCGAAGGCCCACACGCCGCCGGCCTCCAGGGTGTGGCGGTCGTAGCCGAGCGTGGTGGAGTCCGGCACGGAGCGGCGCGTGAACCGGTAGCCGCCGCGGATCTCGTCGAAGTCCTCGTTGCGCCAGCGCAACTCGAACCCCGGCTCGTGGGAGATCGAATCGAGGTTGTACGGATCCGGGGTCGCGTACCAGATGCCGTCGAACCGGTGACGCAAGCGCAACGACAGTCGTTCGCCGAGGTCACGCGTCCAGCCGACTCGCGCGCGCTCGCGCAGGTGATCGCTCGAGAGCGCGTAGTCCCCGGAGTCCCGGAAGTGACGCCAGCCGGTCTCCTGCGCGAGCTCGAACTCGTTCGCGCCGCGCCGCCAGCGGCCGTCGAAGTCGAGAGAGAGCCGCGCGGTCTGGTTCCCCCACTGCGCGGAGCCGTCGAGGCGGAAGCGATTCGCGAGCGAGCCGCGGGAGCGCAGCGACAGTGTGCCCACGGTGCCGAGATCGTCGATCACCGCCACGGTGTCCTGGTCCGCGGTGATCGCGTAGGTCTCGCCGTAGTGCTCGAACGCGACGCCGAGGGACGGCACGACTTCGATCTCCACCGCACGGGCCGCGGCGGCCGCGAGAAACGTCGCGACGAGGACCGCCGCAAAGCCCCGCCTCAGTTCCGCGAGGAGTCGGCCGGGGCGGAGAGCGCGAGCAGAGCGACCGCTTCCTCGAGCAGATCGGACGCGACCTCGATCTCGCCTTCCTCGAACAGCTCTTCCGCCACGCTCGCGATGGACTCGGCCTCCACCCATTTCGCTTCCGCGCTCCAGTCCTCCGCGACCGGCGGCTGCCCCGAGAGCTCGTCGTAACGTCGTGCGAGCGATTCGAAGCGCGCCTCCTGCTCCGAAGGAGGCGGGATCGACGCGCCTTCGCCGCCCGCCCCCGCCGCCCCGCTCGCCGGAGGCGAACCGTCCGCGAGGGCCCCGGCCGCGAGCGGCGGGGCCTCGAGGATCAGCAGCGCCAGAGCCAAGAGGACCGGCTTCACCGCTCACCTCCCGCCTCCTTCGCGAGCTGTCCCGCGCGAGCGGCCAGGGTTCCCGCGATCCGGGTCTGAGCCAGAGCGCCGCGCAAGTCACCCGCGTCGAACAGGTCGTGGGCGAGGCGCTGCCGTTCCTGGGCGCGCCGCAGCAGAGCCTGCGCGACCGGACGGTCGCTGCCGCCGACTTCCTCGGAAGCACGCTCCAGGCGTTCCTCGGTGCGTACGAGCGCGGCCTCCACGAACGCGGCGTCGAGCGGCCCGGACACCTGCTGGTGGGCACGGTTCGCGAGCGAGCGGGCCTCGCGCGTCTCCACGAATGCGAGACGCGCCTTGCCGTCTTCCCAGGACTGCCACGCGCGTTCCTGCAGATTCGTTCCCTTCTCGAGCAATGCGGCGGCGGCGTCGTCGCCGCTGTCGCCGATCACGGGTTCCACCCGCTCGATCAGGTGATCCGTGCGCTCGAGTTCGCGGAGGACACGGGGGCGATCGCGGTCCCCGCCGGACAGCGCGTCGGCCTGGCGCAGCATGCGGCGTGCGGAGACCGCGAGACGGAGAGCCGCCTCGAAGCGCTGCTCCTGGAGCTGCAGTCGGGCGCGCTCGGAGAGCATCGCCGCCTCGCGCAGCATTCGCTGGGCCGGCGGCGGCGGCTCGAAGTCCGAATCCTGCGACTGCGCGAGAGACCGCTCCGCGAGCTCCACCTCGCGGGTGGCGCGCTCGCGCAACCCGTCGTCCTGGCGGGCGAGGCGGACCGCCCGCGCGCCGGCCTCGCGCGCTTCCTGCGTGCGGCGCGCGGCGATCAGCAACTGGTTTCCGTGAAAGCGCTCCCAGGCGCCTTCCTGCAATCGGAGCGCCGCCTGGAGGAGAACGTGGGCTCGCTCCGATCCGCTCTGATCCACGATCTCTTCCGCGCGGGCGAGCTGCTCGTCCGTGCGGAGCAACGCATCCTCCAGGCGGCCGCCCGGTCCGTCGCCGCCCCCGCCCTGCGCCCGCGCGATCGCGGGGCCGAGCACGAGGGCCGCGGCCAGGAGCATCAGGGGGAGCCGGATCGCTCTTCGAACTGCGTCGAGCCGTTTCATGAGGACCTCCCGCGTGCCGGGGGCCATCGCCCTCGGGATCGATTCTGCCGGAATCCCGTGCAGAGGTCGTGCCAGTCGTGCGAGCACCCTGCGTTCGTCGGAAGTCCTTGCCCGCCCACCACTTCTGCGGCCCGGGCGCGCCGACGCCGGGGGCCGGAGCCTCCGACTGACCGGCACGGGGCAACTGGACTGAACCGTGCGGTTCACTCGATGCCGTACCGCTCCAGGCGACCGTAGAGGGTCCGCCTCGTGATTCCGAGCAGGCGGGCCGCCTCCGACTTGTTTCCCCCCGCTCGCGCGAGCGCGTCGCGGATCATCCGTTCCTCGGTCTCCCCGAGCGTGCCGTCGGCGGTCGCGCCCGGCGCGGCCGACACGCGTCGGGCCTCCGGGACGTGGATCTCCGCCCGACCGATCGCAGCCGTCCCCGCCAGGATCGCGGCGCGTTCCATCACGTTGCGGAGCTCGCGCAGATTGCCGGGCCAGTCGTACTCGGCGAGTGCCTCCATCGCGTCCTCCGTCAGTCCCGGACCCCGGTAGCTCGTGCGTCCGAGGAAGTGGCGGATCAGTTCGGGCAGATCCTCGCGCCGGGCCCGCAGCGGAGGCAACGCGATCGGAAAGACGTTCAGTCGGTAGAACAGGTCCTCGCGAAACGCGCCGGCGATGATCGCGGCCGGCAGATCCCGGTTCGTCGCGGCCACCACGCGTGCCCGTGCCTCGATCAACTCGGAGCCTCCGAGCCGATGGAACCGGCGGTCCTCCAGTACGCGCAGCAGCTTCGCCTGGGTCGAGGGCGAGACCTCGCCGATCTCGTCCAGGAAGATCGTCCCCGCGCGCGCGACCTCGAACCAGCCGAGCTTGCGCTCCCGCGCGTCCGTGAACGCTCCCTTCTCGTGGCCGAACAGCTCGGACTCGAGCAGGGTCTCGGAGAGGGCCGCACAGTTCACCGCCACGAGCGGCTGTTCCTTTCGATCCGACCACTCGTGGATCGCGCGCGCCACGACTTCCTTGCCGGTTCCGCTCTCGCCGGTGAGCAGCACCGTCGCGTCGGTCGGGGCGACCTTTTCCACGAGCGCGAGCACGGCGCGCATCGCGGCGCTCCGCCCGCGCACCATCGTGTCCGCCCCGACGTCTCCGGCCCGCATCCGCTCGCGGAGGAAGCGATTCTCGTCTGCGAGCCGCCGGTTCTCGAGCGCGCGCGCGAGCACGAGCTTCAGCTTGTCGAAGTTGACGGGCTTCTCCAGGTAGTCGGAGGCTCCTTCCTTCATCGCCTCCACCGCCGTCGCCACCGACGCGTACGCGGTCATGAGCAGCACCACCGTCGCCGGATCGGCGGCCTTCGCCCGGCGGAGCACCTCGAGACCGTTCGTGCGGCCGAGTCGCAGGTCGGTGAGCACCACGTCGAAGCGCTTCGCCTGCAGCAGGCGCACCGCGTCGTCGCCGTCGTTCGCCACCGTGACGTCGTGGCCCTCGTCCTCCAGCTCACCACCGAGCAGGGTGGTGAGCTTGACCTCGTCGTCGACGACCAGGATCGTCGCCATCAGGGGTTCTCCTCCGCGTCGCGTCGCATCGGCAGGTCGATCGCCACGATAGCACCGCCGGCGGGATCGTTGGCGAGCGTCACGAAACCCGCGTGCGCCTCCACGATCCTCCGCACCATCGTGAGCCCGAGTCCCGAACCCTGCTCCTTCGTGGTGAAGAACGGCTCGAAACCCACCCGCAACGCCTCCTCCGAGAAGCCGGAGCCCTGGTCCTTCACGGCGAGGCGAGCCCGCCCCGCTTCGCGCGTGAGCGTCACGTCGATCCGGCCGCCGTCCGGCATCGCCTGGGCCGCGTTCAGCAGCAGATTGAGCATCACCTGGTGGAACCGCGGCGCGTCGACGTCCACCGCCGCCGGTGACTCCGTTCCGCTCACCAGGATCTCGACTCCCCCGCGCCCGAGCTCCTCGCGCGCGAGCCGCACGCTCCGTTCGGCGAGCGCCGCGAGGTCGGCGGGCGCGAGGACTGGACTCTCGTCCCGCGCGAAACGCAGGTAGCTCTCCACGATCCCGTTCAGACGTTCGACCTCCTCCGGGATGTACTCGAACAGCGGATCGTCCGAACCGGCGCCGAACTTGCGCTTCAGCCGTTCCGCGGTGCCGGAGATGATCGCGAGCGGATTGCGGATCTCGTGCGCCACGCCGGCGGCCATCATTCCCATCGACGTGAGGACCTCGTTGCGCGCGAGCGCCGCCTCCGTGGTGGCGAGTCGCCGCGACATACCGAAGAAGAACGCGGCGAGTCCCGCCACCAGCACCGCACTGCCGATCGAGATCGCCGTGAGCGTGCGCGAAAGCGCGGGCCAGGTCGCCAGGAAGCCGCCGCTCGCGGTCACCGCGAGAACGGCCTCCGTCGTGCCGTCCCAGTCCTCGACCGGTGCGTAGCCGGCCTGACGGTCCGTGCCCTCCACCCGGATCGTGGTCGACGCGGACGCGACGCCGGCCGCAGCCCGGGCGAGCGGCGCCGGGTCCGCCCCGAGGATCGCGTCGCCGAGCGATTCCTCACCGGCGAGTGCGAACAGGAGGTTGCCATCCGGATCGAGCAGGAAGATGTCGTCGAGATCGTGGCGCAGCGAGATCTCCTCGAGCGTTCGGCGGACAAAGCGGTCCGACGCGACGTCCGGCGCGAGGAGCAGGTCCGGAGTGGCGGCGCTCACCGCCGACGTCGCCACCGTGACGAGCCGCAAGCCGAGCTCGCGCTCCAGCGATCCGCGCACGCGAGAGAGAACGAACCAGTTCGATCCGTTGATGATGACCAGCGTGAGGATCAGAAAGACGAGCAGCAGGACGCCGCGGGCGGAACCGGCCCGGCGACCGCTCACCTGAGCCCCCCGTCGCTCTCGCGCTCGGTCCGCGGACGCACGAACTCGACTTGCAGCGGGATCTCCGCCGGTAGGAGACACTTGCTGTCGTCGCAGGCCTGCACGGACGCGACGACCCGAAGCGGAATCCGCTCCCCGGGTGGTCCGGCCGCCTCGAGGAATCCGAAGATCTGCATCTCCACGCGCCCATCGTAGACCGACTGGAGGATCCCCGCGATCTCCCGCTCGGCGGGCCGCGGCAGCAAACGATCGAACGTGCGGATCGCGGGCGAGTCGACGAGCTTCACGTCGAGCCCCACGAGGCCGGGTTCGCCGGCGGAGGCGAGATGCCAGCCCTCGGAGACCTCGAGCCGGACGCGCGCACGATAGTAGCCGTCGGCGTCGAGCGAGCGCTCCTCGGTCACGAACTCCCCGGTCACGACGTCGGCGGAAGTGGGCAGCGGCTCCGGCTCCGGCAGCACGATCACCGGCGGCGCCGGCGACCCGAGCGGTTCGCCGTCCCACGGCTCCTCCAGCAACCGGTCGAGCGTGGACTCGACGGCCGCGAGGTCGCGATGTCCGCGCCAGTACGCGCGCACCCGACCGGCCCGATCGAGCAGCACCGAGGTCGGGAACGCGGCGTACGGGAACGGGAAGTCGCGATACGCGGAGGCGTCGACCAGCGCGAGTCCTTCCACCCAGGCCTTGCCGGCGATGCGCGTGAACTCCGCGTGCGGGGAGTCGCGACACACTCCGAGAACCACGAGGCCACGGTCCCGCCGGCGGTCCTGCAGCTCGCGCACGCGAGGAAACTCCGCGATGCAGGTGGCGCACCACGTCGCCCACAGGTCCACCCACACGACGCGACCCTCGAGCGAGTCGTTCGTGTGCACTCCGCCGCGTGCGTCCGAGAACCGGAACGCAGGGGCGGGACGGGCGCGATCCGCGTGGACGAGCCGGATGCCGCCCGGCAACGACTCCGAGTTCGTGTCGTCGAGCTGCGCGGCCGGGGCGTCGGACGCCGGCGGCGGCTCGGGAGCGAGCGCTTCGGGCAGCGAGTAGTTGCGGTACTCCGGCGAGGCGCATTGCGCGAGTGCCAGCGGAATCACCACGACGCCCAGCGAGCGTCGGAGCGCCCGCGGAATCAGCGCGTTTCCTCCCAGATGGTCGTGCCGCGCAGGTGATCCCACAGGCGCATCGTGGTCCGCCCGTCGGCCTGGGGCCAGCGCACCCACGCGCGACGCTCGTCGCCGCTGATCTCGAACGTGGCCAGCACAGAACCCGGCGGCGGCACCTGCGCGCGCGACTCCTCGAAGAAGTACGTCGGGAACGAGTGTTCGTAGGAGAAGCGGCGGCGATGCTCCTGCTCGGACGACAGCTCTTCCATGGCGGCACCGAGCTGCTTCTCGAACTGCGGCCACGCGTCGAGCGGGAAGCGAAGGAAGATGTCGCGGGCGGCGAACTTGAGCGACGTACGGTGCATCTTCTCCTCGAACACGGCGGCGAGCTCGCCGTCCGGCACGATCTCCACGTCCCCCTCGCCGATCAACGTCGCGGCGCTCGGGCCGTGGTAGGTCTGCCACCAGTGCACGAATCCGTTGAAGTTGCGGATCTTGAGAGACGGCAGATCCAGCGAGAAGTTCTGCACCTCGTAAGGGCGCGACGTCCCCGAGAGGATCGGGAACGCCGGAACGAGCGGCTGCTGCGGTCCTTCCCCGCCGCCCTCCACCACGATCGTGGCGCCGCGCGACGACGTGAGGTTCGCGCCCCGGGGATCGATCTCGATCCGCGCGATGCGCCCGGCGTCACGGAACGTGACGCCTCCGGTCTGCCCCGCGTCGATGAACGTGCGGAACGACCGCAGGAACTGGCTGTTCCCGGTGAAGGTCACGATCTCGACCGGCCCGGCGACCGGACCCTCGTTCTCGATCTGAACGCGGTAGCGGTCCTTCACGCCCGGCTTCGTGTCGGGAGCGTGGTCCTTGACCACGAAGTTCGGCAGCTCCGTGGTGCGGAAGTACGGCTCGAGGAACGTGTGCTGGTTCGGGAACGCGCGGGCAAGATCCGCCGAGAACACGGAAGCGTCGACATCGCGGTTCTCGTAGTGCTCCTTGAACAGTCGCAGGAACGAGATGAAGTGCGAACGCGAGGGACAGGCTTCGGCGAGCATGTGCGCGACCAGCGCGCCGCGCGTGGCCAGCACCCAGGTCGCCCGGGGGCCGCTCGCCGGGAGGCCGAGCAACGGCAGGTCGCCGTCCGCGCGGCCGGCGAGGAAGTCCTCCTTGCGCGAGCCGATCACGATCCGCTCGGTGGGAATCAGATCGTCGGAGTTGTCGAGCGTGATCGTCGCGACGTCGCCGAGGTAGAGCGCGAGCGCGCGCGACAGGAACGCCGCCTGATCTCCGAGGAATCGGTACCTCTCGGTCCACTGCGTGGCGGCCAGGGCGCCGGCGAGATCGCGCTCGTGCAGCCAGGCGTCGCGCCCCCCGGCGGCAAGCGAGGCCGTCGCGGACTCGTCCCAGAACAGCGTGCTCAGACCGCCCCACGCCACGCCGTCCGCCACGTCGACGAGCTTGAAGTCGCCCGCGGCCGAGTCCCTTCCGATGCCGGCTTCCATGGACTCGAGGATCCGTCCGAGACGATCCAGACGCGGAACCTCGCCGGTGTCGGTCGGGGTGCGGTACGCCACCGCCGGGCGACCCGCGAACTCGATCGACTCCGCGCGGTACGGACCCCAGACCACGTACGGGCGAGCCGCGGCCGGACTCGCCCAGCCGGAACCGTTGCCCGTGGCGTTCCCGGCGGCGACTCCGGTCGCCCCGGCGACGCCGCGAAACTCGAGGGAGTGCGCCGGCCGCTCGTCCAGCTCGGGCGACGTGGACGGGAACCAGCCGGATCCCGGGAGCAGACGTCCCGTTTCGATCCCGGGAGCGATACCGGCCATCCCCCGCGCGGCGACGACCCAGGAGACGTCGATGTCGCGGGTTTCTCCGGCGGGGATCGGCGACGGAAGCGTGATCTTCCAGCCGCGACGCCCTCCTCGCTCGCCCGCCTCGCTCACGCCGAGCGCTCGACCGTCCGCCGTCGCCTGCTCGACCGTGATTCCCGGCGCCCACCACAGCGAGATCTCGGCCCGCGGCCCGCCCTGAAGATTCGCGGTGTAGGAGAGCTTGCCGGTGACGCGTGTGTCCGGAGTCGTGGCGTCGACCGTGATCGCCGCCCGGGCGATCTCGTCGGCGAGGGCCGAGCCGACGCCGAGTGCCAGAACTGCCACGAGCGACATTGCGGACGCGAACGGACGAGCGCGCATGGACCTGACCCCCGGGGTTTCGAGTCTTCGGGCGGGAATGATCGGACGAAACGGGCGGAGAGGGAAGGTCAATCCCCGTTCGACGTTCCGCGAACCCGTCGGGAGCGCCCTGGTTCCCCGATCCGGCGGCCGGGGCCCGCGGCGCAGGCCGGGCGCCGCAAACGAGGCGCGGGCCGGAGGTCACCCCCCGGCCCGCACCCTTGCGTTCTTTCGCTTTTCTTGGCCCGCGCGCGCTTTCGCGATCAGGCGAGCGTCGCGTCGAACCGCTTCTTGAGCTCGGACTTCGGGACCGCGCCGATCACCTGATCGACGATCTGCCCGCCCTTGAAGAACAGGAGCGTGGGAATCGAACGGACGCCGTACTGGCCGGCCACGGCCGGATTCTCGTCGACGTTCAGCTTCGTGATCTTCATCTTGCCGCCGTACTCGCCGGCCAGCTCGTCGAGCACCGGACCGATCAGGCGACAGGGGCCGCACCACTCCGCCCAGA
>JAGQIB010000343.1 GCA_020431545.1 Gemmatimonadota bacterium | reverse complement strand
CAGCGCTACCCGAACCAGGCGGGCGCCGACAAGTGCATCGAGGCCGACAACAACGAGTTCGGCTTCGACGCGGTCTGCCGCTCCAACCCGGTCGTCGCGAACGCGACGTTCCTCGGGTCGAACGGCGCGGGCCTCGACACGTACGGCGTGCACTTCCGTCGCGGCACCGACTTCCAGTTCTTCAACTCGATCATCGCGTTCTCGAACAACGAAGCCGTCCGCATCTCCGATGACGCCACCGTGGCTCGTGGCCTGAACCCGTTCCCGGGTGTCGGCTGCAACACCGCGGCGCCGGAAGTCGGCGCGCACGACCGGATCGCGGTTTCCACGTTCCCGAACCCGGTCGTCGCCCGCACGCAGTTCTCCTTCTCCATGCCCGAGGCCGGTCACGCCGCGCTCGACATCTTCGATGTGAGCGGTCGCCGGGTTGCGAGCGTCGTCAACGCGTCCCTCTCCGCCGGACCCCACAGCATCGACTGGACTCCGGAGAACGGCCTCGTTGGTGGCACCTACTTCTATCGCCTGGATGCGGCCGGCGCCCCGACCACGGGCAAGCTGGTCCTCGTCCGCTAGCACCGACGCTCGTCACGGGCGGGGCCGTCTCCGGACGGTCCCGCCTCGACGCGCCTTCCCCGGGACTCCGGTCCCACTTCCACCTCGGGAGTGAAACTCTCGACCTTCGGAGGAAATCGTCAGGATGAGTCGCTGTTCAGCGGCCCGGTTCGGGGGCCTTTCGACTTTCCGGCACGCGATCGCGGCAGTCTTCGCACTCGCGCTCGGCCCACTCTCCGCATTCGCGGATTCCGGCATCACGGGTCGCATCATCAGCATGGAGACGGGCTCCACGCTCGGCTTCGCGAACGTGACCGCAGTCCGTACCGACGTGGCACCCGAGGACACCTCGGCGCTGCCGCGCAACACCATCTCGAACGGCGACGGCTCGTTCCGCCTCGCCTGCGAGCCGGGAACCTACCGGCTCACCACGAACTACGTCGGCTTCTCGCCGTTCGAGGTCACGGACGTGATCGTGAAGGACGGCAGCTACGAGGTCGTGGATCTGCGCCTCTCGCCCGCGAACCTGCAGGTCGAGACCGTCACGGTGACCGCGAAGGCGCTCAAGAACACGTCGGCCTCGCTGCTCGCCCGCCGCAAGAAGGCGGTCGCGGTGAGCGACGGCATCTCCGCCCAGCAGATCCGCCAGGGCACCGACTCGAACGCGGCGGAAGCCGTGAACCGCGTGACGGGCCTGTCGGTGGTCGGCGGCAAGTACGTGTACGTCCGGGGCCTCGGCGAGCGGTACTCCTCGGCCCAGCTCAACGGCTCCGTCGTGGGCAGCCCGGAGGCGAACCGCCGGGTTCTGCCGCTCGACCTCTTCCCGTCCTCCCTGCTCGACAACATCGTCGTCCAGAAGACGTACACGCCGGACCAGCCGGCGGAGTTCGGCGGCGGCGCGGTCAACGTGACCACGCTGGACTTCCCGACGAACGAGACCTGGTCGTTCCGCGTGAAGGGTGGCGCGAACGCGCTGGTGACCGGCTCCGATTTCCGGACCTACACGGGAGGCAGCCGTGACTGGCTCGGGTTCGACGACGGGACCCGCGGCTTCCCCTCCCTCATCGACGAGCTCGCCCACGATGATCTCATCAAGACTCCGGGCTCGATCATCAATCCCGGTCCGTTCACGGCGGACGAGGTCCGCGACATGGGGCGGTCGTTCAGCAAGGTCTGGAGTCCGTCGACGGAGTCCGGCCGTCCGGCGTACTCCTTCAGCGGAACGTACGGCAACCTCGTCGACTTCCTGGGCCGCGACCTCGGCTTCGTGGCAAGCGTGAGCCAGGGCAACTCGTTCTCGCAGTACGACTACCTCGATCGCCGCTACGAGAACGGCGACCCGCTGATCCTGGCCGACGACCTCAGTGCGGCTCGCTCGGTGAGCGAGACCTCGCTCGGCGGCCTGGTCAACGGCGCCCTGCGCGTGAACAGCGCGAACACGCTGCGTTTCACCACGAACTACACGCGCACGTCCCACGACGAGGTCCGCTTCCGCGAGGGATCCATCGACAACGACGAGACGGTGCGCCAGACCCGCCTCCGCTTCATCGAGCGTGGCCTTCTCGCCACGACGGTCGGCATGGACCACACGCTCCGCGCGCTCGGGAACTCCGAACTCAAGTGGCGCGTCGACTACTCGGAGGCCACCCGCGACGTTCCGGACCAGCGCTCGTTCCAGTACGAGAACGTCGGCACGGACGCGGATCCCGACTGGCG
>JAGQIB010000342.1:6761-10424 GCA_020431545.1 Gemmatimonadota bacterium | reverse complement strand
GTGACCGCGTAGTAGTACTGCTGCCCGTTCGTGACCGTGGTGTCCGTGAACGTGTGCACGAGGCCCGAGTTCGTCCCGAGGTCGTAGGCCACGCCCTCGACCTGCTGGGTCGAGTAGCCGCGGTACTCGTTGTCGAGGTCGAACTGCGCGAGCGGACGACCGTTGCCGATCGGTCCGGAGCCGCTGCCCGTGCTGATCACGCGCGGATCCCGGAACTCCGGATCCGTGGACCGGTAGATCCGGTAGCCCTCGAAGTCGAACTCGCCGGTGACCGGGTCGGCCGCGTTCTCGGAAACGTTGCCCCAGGCGAGGCGAACGAAGCCGTCGCCGGCCTCGGCCGTGATCTCGGGCGCCGGCGGCGGCACCGCGAAACGGTAGTTCGCATCGTAGATCTGCTGCACGGTGCGTACCGTGCGCCGGAGCTCCTCGAGGTCGGCCCCGAACGCGAGCGCGAGCGAGAAGCGCTCCCGCTGCCCGGCCTTCAGCGTGAACGGGCCGGAGGCGAACAGGAAGCCGATGTTGTAGTTCGACGTGAGCTCATCGTCGAAACGGTTCGCCTCCACCGGATCCGTGAACTGCTCGTACAGCCGCTGCGGCCAGTTCGCGGCCTGGGTGAAGAACAGGATGTCGTCGACTTCCGAGTTCGGGTTCCCCTGCCCCGGACGGATGCGGTTCAGCTTGAAGCCCGTGAGTCCGATCTGATCCGACTCGTTCAGATCCGTGCGGTCGAAGTTCGGCTCGCCGTCGGTCGGCATGCCGTCGCCCTCGCCCTCGTCGCCGGTGTCGGGCACTCCGTCTCCGCCGACGTCCTGAAGTTCCGCCGTCCAGTCGAGGTCCTCGTCTCCCGTCCACCACACGCCCTCGCGATAGGCCGGCAGGTCCTCCAGCGGACCGTACGCCGCCTCCAGCCGCGTACGATCGTAGTTCGCGTCGATGTACGCCGCGATCGCGGACTGGCCGTCGATGCGGGTGCCCGGTCCGCCGTCGCGCAGCTCGTCGGTGATGCCGTCCTCGTCGTTGTCCTCGCCGTCGAGCGCGTTGCCCGGCGTCTCGAGGTAGGCGTAGCCGAGGTAGCCGGTGCGGTCGCAGTTGCTCGAAAGGTCCACGCCGGTACCGTTCCGGTCCCACGTGTACACGAGGTTCAGCACGTCCTCGTCCAGCGTGCGATCGAAGAACGCGTTGTCGTCGTCCGACTCGAAGATGCCGTCGCACGAGAGCGCGGACCCACCGACCCCCGAGTCCATGTACAGACCGAACACGATGTCGTCGTCGTAGTCCGTGGTGCCCTCGTTCGTGATGTCGTAGTGCCAGAAGATCACGTTGCGGGCCTGCGGGTTCGCCCACTGGAATCCGCGAACCTCGATCCGGAGGCCGAGTCCCTTGCGGGTGGAGTCGCGCGAGTCCGGCACGAAGTCCCAGGCGTCGTAGTAGTTGTCGTCCATCACCACGAACGATTCCTGGTCCGCCACGATCTGCTTGCCGAAGTAGCCGTTCCACGAGCCGGACCAGCCGGGATCGTCGGTCTCGTCCAGACGATCCGGCCAGCGATTCGGCCACGTCCGCGGGTCGTTGCTGACGGCGGGCGATCGGGCCGCGTTGATCGTGGCGTCGGGCTGGAAGTAACCCGGGCGCGGCTCGAAGCGCATGATGCGGTTGTAGAACGGACTCGTGGCCTGCCGCTCGCGGAAGCCGGTCTCCATGATGTACGCGATGGAGCCGCTGCGCTGCTGGATCCGCGCGAGCACGAACGGCGTGATGCCGTCGCTGTAGTTCATGCCGCTGCCCTTGGGCACTTCGGCCGAGTGGAACACGCTGAGGTCCACGTTGCCGGGATCCGTGGGGTAGTCGCCCACCATGCCGTAGTTCCAGAACCGGGTGCGGATGTTGCTCGCGTCGAGCGTGCCGAGACGTTCGAAGTCGAGGTCCCCGCGCTGGTCTTCCGGCACCGGCGTCGGCACGTCGGCCCGGCCGGGACTCGCCCCGGCTCCGAGCGCCGCGATGGCGGCCACGAACGTCCACTTCCTCCACCCGATCATCGCGAACCCTCCGGCTGCCAGCGAAGGCCGAACTCGATGCGCCGGGGCGCCTCGAAGCGCGTCGGTGTGCCGAGCGACACGGCGTCGGCTTCCGGGAAGCGCGAGTAGTAGGGGCTCCCCGTGCTCGGATACACCGCCCCGTTGAAGAACCTGCCGTCGAAGACGTTGAACACGCGGAAGAACACGTTCATCCCCTCGCCCGCGATCTCGACCCGGCGTTCGGCGCGGAGATCCACGTCCACACCCACCGGCTTGCGGCCGGAGTTCGTGTCCAGGCCGCCGCCGAAGCCGGCGGTGATCACCGGCGTGTACGGTTGACCGCTCACCGCGCGGATCACGGTGCTCACGTTATAGGGACCAGCGTCGTTCCAGGAGCCGGTGAGATTGAGCGTATGACGCTGGTCCCAGTTCAGAGGAATCAGCCGCGGCCGCGGATCCTCGCCGGCCTCGGCCCGGGTGGCGGTCTCGCGCGGGTCGCTCGCGTTGCCGGAAGCGCGCTGCCACGTGTAGTCGAGATGCGTGTCGAGCGGACCGAGACTGCGATGATCCACCGTGAGCGTGAAGCCGACCACGCTCCCGAAGTCCACGTTCGTGAGGCGCGCGTACTGGGCGCCGTTGTAGGTCGTGATGAACTCCACGCCGAGGAGGTCGCGGATGTCCTTGTAGAACGCGGTCACGTCGATACCGAGGTTCTCGTCGATCGCCTGCTTGTAGCCGATCTCGTACTGCACCGTGAACTCCGGCCGCACGTCGGGATTGCCGAGCACGCCGAAGTCGGTACCGCCGGCCTGGAGATTCGCGAGTACGGAATAGTCGGCGTTCGAGAAGATGTCGCCGATCGCCGGGAACTGCCGGAAGTGTCCGTAGGCGAAATGGACGGCCGCGAAATCCTCGATCGGATAGGCCACCCCGAGCCGCGGCGAGACCGAGACCTTGCGGGAGGACTTGTGCGGCGCGGCCGTGGGCGAGCCGGTGATCGAGTTCGCGGGATTCTCGAGGTCACCCGGGAGGTACGCGCGCGAGTCGAAGTAGTCTCCGCGCAGGCCGACGCGCAGCGTCAGGTCGTCGAAGCTCAGGAAGTCCTGCGCGAACACGCCGCCGAACACGGGGCGGTACTGCGTGACTCCCGGAAAGTCCGGCGGCTCGTTGACGTGACGTACGAGCCGTTCCACGCCGTCCACGGTCGCGTACGTGAGGGTGCCCGGGCTGCCGAACTCCACCCGCGAGACGTTGACCTCGCCACCCACCTTGACCTGGTGCACGGCGTTCGGCTGCGTCACGAGGGAGGTCTTGAACACGGTGCTGTTCGTCTTGCGCCGATACCGCGTGAACGACACGCCCTGCACGAAGGCCCCGAGCTCGTAGCCGAAGTCACCCTGCGGGGGCCCCGCCTCGTCGTAGCGCTCGTCGAACAGGTCGTCGTACGCCCAGTCGTGGTACTCGGTGTAGTTCTGGCGAAGACTCGCCTCCAGGAACGTCGTCGCGGAAAGCGTCCGCGTCCAGTCGAGGCCGTGTGCCGCGGAGAACGACCACTGCTCCGACAGTCCGTCCGGATTGAAGCGGAAGGCCCAGTCCGTGCGGCGACTCGTCGTGCGGTTGAGCAACGCCTGGTAGCTGATCTCGGAGT
>JAGQIB010000342.1:0-6713 GCA_020431545.1 Gemmatimonadota bacterium | reverse complement strand
AGCGCTTCGCGGGCCCCATCGCCGGTCGGGAAGAACTCGCGGGCCTCGAAGTCGGCGCGATCGGTCGGGACGAACCGGCGCTCCGCGTCGACGTAGTCGTCGAAGCGGAAGTAGCGACCGCTGGCCAGGAACACGGTGTGCGGAAGCCCGAGCGGACCGCTGAGACTCGCCTGGTAGCTCTGGGTTCCGAGCGGATCGAACGAGTGGGTGACGATCCGGTCCGCGCTCTCGCCGTAGGCGAAGTCGCCGCCGTAGATCTCCACGTTGCCGTCGAACTGCTCCGTACCGCTCTTGAGGACCGCGTTCACCACGCCGCTCATGGCCTGGCCGTACTCGGCGTCGAACGTCCCGCTGATGACCTGAGCTTCCTTGAGGAGCGAACGGTCCACCGAGACGATCGCCGTGTTGTTGAACGGGTCGTTCACGCTCACCCCGTCCACCTGGTACTGCACCTCGCCGATGCGGCCTCCACGGAAGTGCCCGTCCACCACTCCGGCCTGCAGATCCACGACATCCTGGAGATCCTGGATCGGCAGCATCTCGATCTCCTTCTCGGTCACCGAGACCCGGCCGCTCGTGATCTTGAGGTCCACGGGCAATCGCTCCGCCACCACCACGACCTCCGCGCTCTCGATCAGCGTCGGGTTCGCGCGGACCTCGGCCCGCGTCGTCTCGTCCGCCGACACCACGAGATCACGGACGACGACGGACTCGTATCCGATGCGGGTCACGCGCAGCGAGTACGTCCCCGGCGGCACGTTCAGGATCGTGAACTCGCCGGCATCGTTCGTGTACGCGCCGAACCGCTGATCCTCCACGCGCACCGTCGCGACGGCCACGGGGGAACCCTTGTCGTCGAGCACGACGCCGGCGATCGTGCCGGTCGTGCCCGCCCGCGCGGCCGAAGCCACCGCCAGCAGGAGCCCCGCCAGAACGACTCGCCGGATGAACCGGCCCGCTACTCGCAACTGCAACCGCTCCCTCCTCGACTCGACCCGCGGGGCGAACTCGCCTCCGGGTGACGCCCCCCGGTGGGGGGCCGGACGCTCTCGCGTCCGACCCCGGGACCGTCGGGGGGTATCGGTCCTCTCCGCCTGGCCCTCTCCGCCAGACGTCCTCGGCCCGCGACCACGGGCGACGTCAATGCACGACGACGGCCTTCCCCTGCAGCGACGACGTCAGGGATCCGTTCTCCGGATCCACGAGACGTACCCGGTAGAAGTACACGCCCGCCGGCGCCCCCGGCATCGAGAGCGGCACTTCGCGCTCTCCGACCTCGAGCTCGCCGAGCGACGCCGAGCTCACGAGGCGGCCCGAGACGTCGTAGACGTCGATCGAGCCGCGGCTGCGACGCGGCACCTCGAACACGACCCGCGGCTCGCGCGCGGGATTCGGAATCGTGCGGATGAGCGAGCCGTCGCCGCGCACGAGCGGCCCGAAGTCGTCGACTCCGGTCGGGTTCGGCGCGAGATACGCCCACGCCGGGCAGCAGTCGCCCTCGTACTCGCGGTACCACCAGGTCCGGGTCCCGTACTGGTCGCCGGACAGGAAGTACGAGTCGCCATCCAGCAGATTCACTCCGATGAACAGCGAGCGATCACCGAGTCCCGGCGGATAGCCGAGCGCCGTGAGATCGAGCCGGATCTCCGCGGTGTAGCCCGAATCGACGTCGATTCCGAGCGTGTCGACCGTGGTGCCGGCGCCGAGCTGGAGCGCCGCGAGCGCCGTCCCCGCCTGCGTCATCGTGAGCAGGTAGTCCTGGGGAAGCAACGTCCCGTCCGAGTTCACCTGGAACGAGAGGCGACGCCCGAGCAGCTGGTTGTCCGGGCCGAGCGTGCCGCGATCGTTGATCGTGATGAGCGCGCCGTCCCACTGATCGAACGAGGGCAGGTACTGCACGACCTCGTCCCGCACGTCGAAACCGAGGTACAGGTAGTCGTCGCGGTAGAACATCTTGACCGTGGCGTCGACCGGATCGGACACGAAGGCCGTGCCGCCGTTGACCTGCGGCTGGTACTGGCCGGCGCGGTCGGGGCCGACTTCCGGATACGTGGCGCGGAGCGCCGCGTCGCCCCAGCGGATGTCGAAGTCGTAGACGCGCGGATCGCTCCAGACCGCATCGCCGAGATTCCCGTCGATGGTCGGAGTCGCGACGTCCGAGATCTCCGGGATCTCGAGCTCGGCGCCGATCGCCGGCACCGCACCGGAGCTCGTGGTCACGCTCGGCTTCGAGAAGACCCGCACCTCGTTGTACCAGGCGGCGTTCCCCCAGGGCGACTGCCACCACACGCGATTCGTGCCGAACTTCAGTCCGTCGAACGGCCAGAACCAGTCGCAGTCGTAGATCGCGATGTTCCACTCGATGATGTCGCCGTCCGGCTGCGTGACGTCGTATCCCATCGGCGTGAGGTTGAATCGCATCTCCACGGTGTAGCCCTGGTCGATCGTGGCGTCGGAGTTCGAGAGCCCCTGCACCGTGGTCACCGCGTCCCAGTTCGCGATCTGGGTGGAGTCGCGCGGCAGCACACCGAACGGGTTCGCCCACCGGCCGAAGAAAGTCGGCGACTTCCCGGCCGGCTGCGGATCCGTCCCCTCCGGGTCCCACCACGCATAGAAGTACTCCGCGGGCGGCTTCGGCGCGGAATTCGGATCGCTGTGGTCCTTCAGGGCCATCAGCAGGCCGTCGAACCGGTTGAAGTCCTTGGAGCCCCCGACCGACGAGTCCGCGATGACCGCGCCGAGGTAGAGCTGGTTGTCCTTCACCAGAAGCTTCAGCGTGGCGAGCGTGGAATCGCTCGGGAAGAAGGCCCCGCTCTCGACCTTCCAGCCGCTGCCCGGGATTCCCGCATCCTGGCCGTAGACCAGGGTGAAGGTCTCGGCCTGGGACCAGGCCGCTTCGTTCAGGACACCGTCGAGCGTGATCGGGGACGTCGTCTGCCGCGCCCAGATCACGTCCTTGCGATCGGGCGCCGCCGAGGCGATCGAGGCCCCGATCAGGACCAGGATCACCGCGGTCGTGATTCGCGTTCTCATTCCGAGACCTCCTGTTGCTTGCTGGTGCGCTTGCCCGGACCGCCGCGCCGCTCCGGATCGCGACTCGGCGTTTCGCTGGACCGGCGGACGATCAGCCGGCTGTTCACGGTGATGCGACGACCGTACGAGCGCGGACCCGGCCGCGCCTCTTCGAGCAACAACGGAACCGCGTGCGCGCCGAGCTCACGCGAGTCGACGTGCGCGGTGGTGAGCGAGGGATCGAGGTAGCGGCTGATCGCGATGTCGTCGAATCCGCCGACCGCCATGTCTTCCGGCACCCGGATTCCCTTCTCGCGGAGCGCGCCGAGCAGGCCGACGGCCATGCTGTCATTCGCGCAGAAGACCGCGGGCGGCCGGTGATTCGCGTCGGCCAGGACCTTGCCGGCGCGGTAGCCCGACTCTTCCGTGAAGTCCCCCGCCAGCTCGATCGCCTCGTCGGGGTCGAACCCGCGCGAGCTCAGCGCGTCGCGGAATCCGGAGAGGCGCATGTTCGCATCGGCGTTGCCGGGCGGGCCGGTGACGATCGCAACCGGTCCCCCGGTCCGCTCGATCAGGTGCCGGGTGACGCTCGCGGCCCCCTCGCGATTCGACACGATGATCACGTGGCAGCCCTTGATGATCGAGCGCGGATTCACGAGCACGGTCGGGATTCGCCGAACGATCTCGCGCAGGACCGTGTCGCCCGCGACGTCCGGCGCCATCACGATCAGGCCGTCGATGCGACCGCGCATCGAGCGGGCCGCGCGGAGCACGTCCTCCGCCTTCGCGTGCGTGCTCGACAGCAGCACCTGCCGGCCGCGCTCGCGGGCCGCGTGGTCGATGCCGTGGATGACGTCCGAGAAGAAGTCTCCGTGAAGTTCCGGCAGGAGCACCCCGATGACGTCGGTCGCGCGCGTGGAGAGGCTGCGCGCCGCGTGGTTCGGCCAGTAGCCGAGCTTGCCGGCGGCCTGCTCCACGCGCCGCCGGGACTCCGCGCTGACGCGGGCACTCCCGTTGAAGACGCGCGAGACCGTCGCGATCGAAACCCGCGCTTGCTCGGCGACATCCCGGATCGTCGTCATCCGAATCCTCTCGGGGGAATTGACTCGCCCCTCCCGATCGGGCGATCATGAAACCGGTTCCATGATCCGCCGCCGGAGGGCCGCAGGTCAAGCGCGCCGTGATCGGCTCCGTCCGGGGCCCGTCGACCGGGACGCCGCAGGGGACGTGAGCTCCACGTCCGTTGCGCTGTCGTGCCCGGAGTTCTACGCTGGCGCGCTCGATCCGACCGGAGGCGGCCGGACCGCGCCCCGTACCCTGGTCGGAGGAATGTCCGTGAAGCCCGTCCGACCGATCCTCTCGACCCCGCCCGCCGAGGCGACCACCCCGCCGCGCGATCCGGCTCCCGAACGCCCGGTGCTGCTCGGCGGCGGCGACTGGACGACGCTGCTCCTGCCCGGAGGGGGCGGGCGATCGACCTGGCGCGACTACGCGATCACGGCCTGGAACGGAAACCCGCACCGCGCGGCGACGCAGGGACTGAGGGTGGCGGTGCACCCGGGCGGCGATCCGGAGATCGCGCCCGACGCGACGGAGCGTCTGCGCGCCGTCCCCGGCGGCGCCCTCCTGGCGGGAGGTGGCCCCGTCGCCTGGGAACAGCGGATCTGGATCGTCCCCGGCGAGGACGCGGAGATCCGTCGCGTGATCGTTCGCAACACGGGGGACGAACCGATCGACCTTTCGGTGGCGAGCTTCGCGGAGATCGCGCTCGCAAAGGAACCGGAGTGGATCTCGCATCCGGCGTTCGCGAAGCTGTTCCTGCAGACCGAATGGGCCGCCGGACCGGAAGCGCTGATCGTGACGCGTCGCCCGCGCTCCGCGGGCGATCGTCATCCCGCGGTGGTCCACGCGCTCCTCGACGCGACGCCGGACGGCTACGAGACGGATCGCCGGGCGCTCCTCGGCCGGCGCCTCGCCCACGCGGCCGGTCCGCCCACCGCGCCCGGCCGGATCGGCAACGTTCTCGATCCCGCGCTCGCGCTCGGGGTCCGGTGCCGACTGGCGCCGGGACAGGCTCGCACCCTGACGTTCGCGTGGATGATCGGAGAGACCCGCGAGGCGGCACTCGCGACCCTGGCGCGCCTCCGCGGGAGCGCGCCCGGTCCCGAGTCGGCGGCCGAGTCCGAGCGCGATCGGCGCGCCCGTCTCTCGCTCGCCGACGTCGACGCCGAGCGCGGACTCGCGCTGGCGGCACGACTGCTCGCGGAACGCGAGTCGGCGCCTCGAACGATCACCACCGCGCTGGCCGCCGCGGCGGCGCCGTTGATCGCGTTGATCGGTCTCCGGCCGGACCGCCCGTTCGTGCTCGTTCGCGGGGGGGATCCGAGCGGCCGACGCGACCCGGTGTTCCGGCACTGGAAGGAACTCGGGGTCCCCGTGGACGTCGTGTTCCTCCACGAGGAGATCCCCTCTTCTCTTCGCGGACTCGGGCTCTGCGCGATATCCCCTTCCGGCCTCTCGCCGGCGGCCCGCGACGGTCTGGAGTCGATGGCGGCTCTCGTGATGGACGAAGCTCTCCCCGAGGTGCACGCATCGGAGCCCACCCGGCGGGCTCGCCCGCGCACGATAGAGACCGCGCGCACGGGGACGGCGACCCCGAACGGCTCCGTCCTCGCGAGTGCCGAATCGCTGGTCCGGTTCAACGGTTGGGGGGGCTTCTCGCCGGACGGCGAGGAGTACGTGATCCGCCTGCCCCGTGCCCGGGACGGATCGCTTCCCCTGCCGCCGCTCCCGTGGTGCAACGTGATCGCCCACGAGGACTTCGGAATGCTCGTGACGGAGACCGGAGCCTCCTGCACCTGGAGCGGCAACAGCCGCGAGTACCGTCTCACGCCGTGGTCGAATGACACGGTGTCCGATCCGATCGACGACGCGTTGTGGCTGCGCGACGAGGCGAGCGGAGCCGTCTGGTCCCCGACGCCGGGACCCGTCCCGGGGGGCGACGGCTACGAGGTCCGTCACGGGTTCGGCCGGACCCGCTTCCTCGGCGCGGCCGAGGACTTGCAGACGGAGACGACGATGTTCGTGCACGCCACGCAACGAGTCCGCTTTGCGCGAGTTCGCGTCACGAACTCCGGGCCGACCGCGCGTCGTCTCTCGATCGGGAACGCCGTGCGCCTGGTTCTCGGCACCGGCGCGGTGGGCACGTCCCGTTTCCTGTCGAATGAGGTCGCCGGCACGCGCGTGCTGGCGCACAACCCGCTCGACGTCTCCCCCCGGCGCACGACGTTCGCCGCCGCGATCGGCGCGGACCGTTGCGACGCCTCGGGAGATCTCGCGGCCTTCCTCGGCGACTCGCCGGATCTGCCGCTCGCCGTGGTGCGCGGTGGCGCGGTTCCGCCCCGGCGCGGCCTCGGGGCCGGCGCCGGCGCCGTCCTCCGGGCGGCGGTCGTCGTCGCGCCGGGCGAGACGCGCACGGTCACGTTTCTCCTGGGCGACGCGGACGACGCCGCGGGGGCGCACGCGCTGGCCGATCGGTTCGCCGACACCGGCGACGTCGACGCAGCCGAACACGAGGCGGTGACCGCCTGGCGCGAGCGACTGGGTCGCATCCGGGTGCACACCCCCTCCGAGGAGCTGAACCTCCTCCTGAACGGCTGGCTCGCGTACCAGACACTGTCTTGTCGGCTCTACGGGCGGAC
>JAGQIB010000341.1 GCA_020431545.1 Gemmatimonadota bacterium | reverse complement strand
CTGCACGCGCAAGGTCCCGATCAGGTCGAGGTCTACCTCGTGGTCGAGGGCGAGCGCGGCGGCATCCCGGTCTTCTGCACCGCGCTCGATCGTCTGAAGGTGGACGGCCGCGCGATCGCGTCGCGGCTCTTGATCACTCCCGCCGACGCCGGGCTCGCGAACGCGCCGGTGGACTGGATCTCGCTTCAGGTCGCACCGAACCTCACGGAGTGGCGGCGCGCGCGCCTGGACGGTTCCCAGGACGGATGGACCCTTCCCGTCGGCCAGCTCCCCGATCCGGCGGACGGCATCGAGCCGGCCTTCGGCACGCTGCGCTGTGCGGCCTCCATCCGGCTCCCGTCCGGGCGCACCCTCGACGCGAACGGCTACCAGCCGCGACCGGAGCACACGAGCCCGGACCACGCTCCCGGCTACGCCGTCATCCGTTCCCGGCAGTTCTCCGTGGACGGTGAGCTGCTCGGATTCGCGCGCGTCCCCGTGTGCGACAACGCCACGCCGGCGCACGCGCGCGCTCACGTCGCCGCGACGCGCTGCGGGCTCGTCTACGCCGCGTACGAGGAGCTCGCGGATTCCCCGCTGAACGGCGACTGGAGCGAACCCCCGACCGCCGCCTCCTGGAGCTGGCTGTTCGAGACGTTCGAGGAAACGGTGATGCGCCGGCAGGTGCCGGGCGCCGCCTGCGTGAGCGGCCGCGGGCGCGGCATCGCGTGGGCGGACCGGACACGCGCCGGCGGCCGGGGCCTCGTCCGCGGCGACGTGCTCGTGTGGAAGGAAGGCTGCATGGTGCTCGAGCGCGACGACGGGGACGGCTGGCTGTCGAACGGCGACCGTGTCTTCCAGGGGTTCGACGGCGAACTCGCCGCCACGACGCTCGAGGACCTTCCCGTGCGACGCGGCACGATCGTGCGCTTCCGGAACTTCCAGGAGCTCCGCAAGGGCCTCACCGAAGCCGGCTACGGCGAGCTCGGCTTCTCGTGGACGTTCGGTCCGGACGTGCAGGTCGCCGTGCGGTCGTTCCAGGAGGACCACGAGCTGCCGGCCACGGGAATTCCGGACGAAGCCACCCGGGACGCGCTCGAGGAGTTCCTCCGCTCCCTCCGCGCCGCCGACCGACCCGCCGCGTCCGGCGCGGGCGATTGAGGGCGCTCGCCGCTCCCGACTTCGACACGCTGCGGGCGTGCCTCGCGGAAGAGATCGCGAACGCCCAGCGCGACGACCCGCTGCGCACGGTCGAGGTCATCGCTCCCGGCGAGCTCGCGGTCTCGGAGCTGCGACGCGACGTCGCGCGTCGACTCGGCGGCGTGTTCGCGATCCGTTTCCGTTCCTTCCCGCGCTGGATCGACGACCTCGCCGCCGACGCGATCGCGGCGGCGAACGGGCGGCGACTCGGGGAGGCCGGCCTCGAACGACTGACGGCCCGCCTGCTCGACGAATCCGCGCTCGGGTCCTCGCGGGGCAGTCCGCTCGTTCGCGCGCGGGACCAGGGCGGACTCTCGCGCGCGCTCGCGTCGTCTCTCGGGGATCTCCTCCAGAGCGGTCACGACTCGGAGTCGCTCGCGGACTGGCGCGACGCGAAGGACGCCCTGCGGCGCGACCTCGCGCGCAGCCTCGCGGCGGTCGAGGACACGCTTGCGAACGAGAGGCTCTGGGATCGTCACCGCGCGGAGCGGACGGCGGCCGCGACGGTTGCCGCCGGTCCCGCCTCCGACGACCCGCTCCTCGTGTTCGGCTTCCACGACCTCACTCCGGCCCAGCGCCGGTTGTTCGCGGCCTGCGACGGGCGACGTCCGGTGGTGCTGTTGATTCCGGGCACCGGACCGCTCGACGCGCCGGAAGCCGGCGAGTCCGCGGTGACGTCGCTGCTGGAGTGGGTCGAAGCCCGCGGCGGATCGGTGGAGCCTCGACCGCGGATCACTCCCGGCACGTTCGGTTTCGAGGGCGGCATGTTCGAGTCGATGCGGCTGACGGATCCCGGGCCGCGACTGGAGCTGGCCCCCGTGGCGACGACGACCGAAGAAGTCGCGTGGATCGCGCGGCGGATCCGGCGCGAGCTCGACGCCGGCCGTTCCCCCGCGGACTTCCTGGTGACGACGTCGACGGCGGGACCGTCGCCGCGCACGTTCCGGCGCGTGTTCGCGCGGGCCGGCATTCCGCTCTGCGATCGCGCCGGACTGCCGGCGGCCGCGACCGACTCGGGTCGGCACGCGCTGCTCCTGGCGCGCGGCGTCACCGGCGCCCGCGACAACGACCGCAAGGCGCTGGAGTTCGTGCTTCCCGCCGGATCGGACGACCCGACCGCTGCCCGCGAAGCGTTCCTGCGCGCGCGCACCGCGGCCGAGCGGGTCACGGCGTTCCGGGAGCTGTACGTCGCGTACTTCGGCGACGAACCGTCGGCCGCCGTGGGCTCCGCGCTGGATGACGTCGCGCGCGTTCACGACATGCGACCGCTCTCTCTCGCGCGCTTCACGCCGGCCCTTGCCGCCGCCCTCGCCGTCACCCGGGATCGGGATCCGCCGGATCCGGAGCGCGTGCTCCTCGTGGCACGAGATGCCGCGCGCTTCCTGCGGCGGCCGGTGGTGTTCCACCCGGGCCTCGTGGAGGGGGCCTGGCTGCGCCCGGCGCGCGAGGATCCCCTGCTGCCGGACTGGGTGCGCCGCGAGCGGAACGAGGCCGGCGCACACGAGGGTCGCGAGCTGCGCGTCGCCGAGGACCGACGAGACGAGCGCATCCTCCTCGCCCGCTTCGCGCTGGAGGCGGCCACGGCGCACACGGTGCTGTCGTTCGCGTACCGGGAGCGGGTCGGCACCGAGATCCGTCCGCCTTCCGTGTTGCTGCAGGACCTCGCCCGTCGGCGGGAGGTACCGCTCGATCCGACGCTCCCCCGGAGCGCGGAGCCCGAGACTCCGTTCGACGAGCTCGATCTGCACCAGACCGTACTCGCGCGCAACCCCGATCCCGGCGACGCGGAGCTGCGTCGGTTCGCGTCGCTTCCGGGCGGCCGGCATCTCCCCGCCGCGCTCGCGGCCGGCGACGCGCGCTTCGGCCCCGAGCTGACGCGCTGGGACGGCGTTCTGCCGGAGGGGCGCGCCCGGAAGCTCGTGCAGGAGCGGGTCGCGGACCGCCGGTGGAGTCCGAGCTCGCTCGGCCGGCTCGCGAACTGTCCGTTCGGGTTTCTACTCGATCTGCTCAAGCTGAGCCCACCGCAGGAGTCGGAGAACGACTTCACCCATCTCGAGCGCGGCAGCATCTATCACGATCTCCTCGACGCGACGATCCGCGAGCTGCGCCGGCGCGAGCTCGTCCCGCTCACGCGCGAGCGACTCCCCGCGGCGCTCGACGCCCTCGATCACGAGATCGAGAAGCAACGCGCCCGGGAGATCGCCCCCCTCCCCGAAGTGCGGCGCGTGGGACGCGAAGCGACGCTCGCCGCGCTCCGGAACGATGCCGCGGTCCTGCTCGCGCGCGAAGCGTGGCGCGCGCCGTCGGAGCGCACCACGATCGTCGCCACGGAGACGAAGTTCGCCGACGAGCCACATCATCCCGTGCGCTTCCCGCTGCCGGACGGCGAGGAACTCCCGCTGCGCGGCCGCGTGGACCGCCTCGATCGCGACGCGAACGACGAGCTCGTGGTGATCGACTACAAGACCGGCATGCGTCGCGTGAAGGACCACACGTTCCGCGGCAAGCGCGACGACAAGCAAGAGGTCGAGTTCCAGGCGCCGATCTACCTCGAGGTCATCCGCCGCACGCGCGAGGAGCGCGCCGCCCGCGCCGTCCTCTACCACGCCACGATCGGCCAGGGCTACGAGGAGGTCGTGTTCACGGCAGCCGATCTCGAGGCGGCTCGCGCCGAGATCGGAGAGCTGCTGGCGGGAGCGCGGGACCACGCCCGTCGAGGCTGGTTCCCGTGCACGCCCGGCAGCCGCTGCTGCCACTCGGACCTGGAGTCGGCCTGCGGTCCCGCGGTGGTGGCGCGGTTCCTCGCGAAGACCGATCCCGAGCTCGCGGACTGGATCGCCCGGGTCCGCGGCGATCGACCGGAGCCGCGGACATGAGACCGGCCGACGCGGAGACGCGCGAACGGATCGTGGAGGGGATCGGAACGACGTTCGTGGTCGAGGCCGGGGCCGGCACCGGCAAGACCACGCTCCTCGTGGATCGCGTGACGGAGCTCCTCGCGCGGGGAGTACCGGTCACGCGACTCGCCGTGATCACGTTCACGCGAAAGGCGGCGGCCGAGCTCGTGTCGCGTCTCGGGGAGCGGCTCGCGGTGCGACGCGACGACGGCGAGGCGTGGGCCGATCGCGCGCTCGCCGATCTCGACCTCGCCGACATCGGCACGACGGACGCGTTCTGCCAGCGCATCCTCGCGGCGTTTCCCCTGCCGGCGGACGTCCCGCCCGGCTTCGCGATCGCCGACGAGATCGCGGAGGTGGCGCTGCGCGAGGAGGCCTGGTCGCGCTTCCTCGACGACCTCGGCCCGGAAGGCGCCGCGTGGCTCGAGCGGCTCCGCACGCTCGGCGCGAGCGCGATCGGTCTGCGCGGACTCGCCGACTCGCTGCTCGAGCACCGCGATCTCGTTCCCGCGCTCGAGGAAGTTCCCGAGAACACCCCCGCCCTCGTCGACGTGTTCGCCGCGTCGCTCGAGTCGCTGAGATCGCTCCTCGCCCTCTGCTCCGATCCGGGCGACCGGCTGTTCACTCATCTGCGCGACCTGGTGAACGAGGGCGAGATGGCGATCACGCTCGGCGGGTCCGCGGGCGAGCGCCTGCTGCTCTCTCGCCGCACGCCCGGCGGCTTCAAGACCACCAAGAACGTCGGACGCAAGGACGCCTGGCACGGCCGGAAGGACTCCGTGATCTCGGCCCTCACGGACCTCGACCAGGCACTGAACGGAGCGTTCGAAGGAAGACAGGCGGCCGAGATGCACGAGCTCGTGCGGCGCCTGCGGCAGTACGCGGCACACTACGAGAGTCTCAAGCGCGCGCGCGGACTGCTCGACTTCCGGGATCTCGCGTGGCGAACCCGGGAGCTGCTCACTCGCCGCCCCGACGTGCGACAGCGGGTCGCGTCGCGCTACGACGCGATCCTGCTCGACGAGGTGCAGGACACGGATCCGCTGCAGATGGAGATCGCGTTTCTCCTCGCCACGAACGAGCCGGCGACCGATCCGCTCGCCTCTCCGATCGTTCCCGGGCGACTGTTCCTCGTGGGCGACCCGAAGCAGTCGATCT
>JAGQIB010000340.1 GCA_020431545.1 Gemmatimonadota bacterium | reverse complement strand
CGTCGGGTCAGCGCGTTCCGCAGCGAGTCCGGAACGTCGGCCCACCGTTCGAGGACGACCGATCCCGCCGACGATACGGCGAGCAGGACGGAATCCCCGTCGGCCGCCGTGACCCGGGCGCCGGCGTCCCGCGAGAGGAGAGCGTTCGGAATCCCGAGGTTGCGGGCCAGGATCTGGATGTGGGAGAGCAGGTTGCCCTCGGACAGCGTGAGGATCCCCGCCACGGGGGAGAGCTCGGACACCGTCCGGCGCAGGACGACGATCTCATCGCGCGCGACGTTCCCGACTTCGTCCGGATCGGCCACCCGCAGGCGGCCGACCGCGACTCCGGGATTGAGCCCCACGAGATTCGGCGCGGCGGTCTCGAACACGCGGTGCGGCGTGCCGGCCACCGACTCGGCATCCGCCACGAACGCGCGCGTGACCTCTCCGAGCGCGAGTGCGGGCGAGCTGCGGAGCAGATCGTCGGGGAACCGGGTGGCCTTCGGCTCGAGTGCACCCCACTGCGCGAGCGGCTCGGCAAAGGTCCAGCGAACGGCGCCGAGCGACCACGTGCCGGTTCGCCGCAGGACTCGGGCGGCCTCGAGCCACGCCTCCGAGGACGTGGAGCCGTCGGGCGGAAGCGCGGCGAGCGCCGTCGTGACCTCGTCGCGTTCTCCCTCCGAGAGCAACCCGACGCCGTACGTGCCGTCCGCCAGTACGCGCGCCAGCTCCGCGAGATCCGAGCGGGACGCCGACTCCGCGGAGAGGCGGGTGAAGGCGTCGGCGACGAGCAGCGACTCGAGCTCGAGCGAAAGGTCGAGCAGGCGGACGTTGCGTTCGCCGTCGGTCGAGGCTTCGACGGTGCGGCGCAGGTCACGCAGGAGGCCGGCCAGTTGCGGGAGACGCGCGGCGAGCGGGGCGCCCTCGAGCGCGGCCAGTCGAGTCGCGAGCTCCCGATCCGATTTGCTCCTGGCGAGTCGCCGCCGGTACTGCGCGAGTCGCTCGGCGCGTCCCTGGTCCGAGTACAGCGACTCGATCACGGTGATCAGGCTGTCCGCCTGCGCGACCACGTCGTCCGCGACGCCGCGCTTCCGCGCGGCACTCGTCCAGTCCCGGACCGAGGCGGCATCCTTCGGTTCCGGCGACGTGTGGATCTTGATGCGGAGCGGCTGGAACGCGGAGTCGATTCGCGCGATGTCTTCCGCGAGTCGGCGGAGAAGACGCGTCCGGTCCTCGCCGCCGTGATGGGGGATCGCGCGCGTGGCCTCGCGCGCGAGCAGGAAGTCGGACCGCACCCAGTCGGTCCGGGCGAGGAGCTGGATCAGCAGATCGCGCCCGGCGGACTCCTCGTCCTCGATCTGCACTCGTCCGCGGTACCAGCGAGCTTGCCGCAGGACCCAGCCGTCGTCCGCGGCGACGAGGTACCGCTCCAGGACCAGTTGCCGGAGGCGCAAGTGGCGACGCTCGGGCTCCCACACCTCGGTCCACGGGAGGGCGGCGAAGATCGTGCCCACGGGGAAGCCGAGCTCGGCGAGCCGCTCGCGATCGGTGGAGTACTCCGCGTGCTGGCGTCCGCCGCCCCGATCCCGACACGCGTAAGGAACGGGCGGCTGGACCGTGCCGTCGTTGCAGAACCAGGCGATCCGTCGGTAGGGCCCTCGCTCGGACGTCTTCATGGCCTCGACGAGCGCCGTCGCCTCCCGCAGAACGTCGTCGGACGGCGGACGGAGCGGGGGCGGGGCCGCGGCGAGCAACAGGAACGCGCCGGCCAAGGGCGCCACCCGGGCGGATCGAACGAGCGTTGGACGGTCGAAAAACATGAGCGGGCATCCACGAGTCGGTTACGGACTGGCTCCACCGAGAGCCAGGAGGCTAGTATAGTGTCCCGTTTCGCAGGCCAGACAGTGAAAACCACTCGTGACGCTCGGGCGGAGTTGCGGATGCCGAAAGCTCGGGAGGCCGGCGGCCTCGAACGCTTCCTGCGGATCTTCGCCGACGTGCGGGCGGGGGAGGGCCCCACCGCGCTTCTTCTTCTGCTCGTGGTCTTCCTCGTGCTCACGTCCTACTACTTCGTGAAGCCGCTGCGCGAGGGCTGGCTCGCCATCACGGAGATCCGAGGCCTCTCCAAGATCCAGATCAAGGCGTACTCGAGCTTCGGCCAGAGCGTGCTCCTGATAGGCATCGCGCCGTTCCTCGGCTGGCTCGCGAGCCATCTCAAGCGACGCGCGTTGCTGACATCGGCGACGATCGTGTTCACGGGCAACCTGTTGATGTTCTGGCTGGTCCGCCCGGTGGAGGGCGGCCCCACGTCGGCGGCGCTCGGGATCCTGTTCTACCTCTGGGTCGGCGTGTACGGCGTGACGACGGTCACCCTTTCCTGGGCATTCGCCGCGGATCTGTACTCCGTACGGCGTGGGGAACGATTGCTCCCGCTCGTGGCGATCGGTGCGTCGGCGGGGGCCGTCGGCGGTTCCTGGCTCGGGGAGCGGTTGCTCGCGGTTCTCGATGTCTGGGACCTGCTGATCGCCGCCATCGTTCCGCTCGCCCTCGCCCTCGCGCTCGTTCACCTCGTGGACCGACGCGGTCAGACCGGAGGCATGTTGCGTCGGCCGGAGAGACGCCGCGAGCCGGCCGCCCCCGGGAGCGGGAATCCGTTCGTCATGATCTTCGGGAACCGCTATCTCCTGCTTGCGGCGTTGCTGGCCCTGATCGTGAACTGGGTCAACACGAACGGGGAGAACGTTCTCTACGCGCACCTGCAGGAAGTGCTCCGGCACCAGTTCGCGGCGAGCGGTGTGACGGACGGGGGCGAGCTGACCAGCCTCCTGAAGCTCGAGACGACCAGGTTCTACAACAACCTCTACTTCTGGGTGAACCTGGCGGCCCTTCTGCTGCAGGCGTTCTTCGCGTCGCGGATCATCAAGATCGGCGGGTTCGTCGCCATCCTGTTCTTCACGCCGATCATCGCGCTCGTCTCGTACGGCATGATGGCGACCTTCCCGGCCCTCGCCCTGATCAAGATCCTGAAGATCGCGGAGAACTCCTCGAATTACTCCCTCAACAACACGGCCCGCCAGATTCTCTGGCTGCCCACGCCGGCCACGATGGTGTACAAGGCGAAAGTCGTGATCGACACCGCCTTCGTCCGCATCGGCGACGGGTTGGCCGCGCTCTCGGTCCTGGGGGTATCCGCTCTGGTGGTCAGTCCTGTTCCGCTCCTGGTGGGGTTGAACGTCGTCCTGGTCGCCGCCTGGCTCGTGGTGGCCCGCCTGCTCGCCCTCGAGAATCGCCGCCTCGTCGCCACGAAGTCGTCACCGGCCTACTCCGCCCCATGAACGCGCTCCTGGCGGTCGCCGGTTGCTTGCTGGCGCTGTTCACTCCGGCGGCGGCCGAAGCCCCGCAGCTGCCGCTCGAGCCGATCGAGCAGCCCTGGCCGGCTCTCGAGTCCCTGGGGGATCCGCAGCTGGAAGCGGAGCTGATCCGCGTCGTCGAGTCGGACCCGCAGCGCAAGCGCCTCGTCCGTCGGAAGAAGCTGGCGGTCGGGGTCGTGGATCTCGGTGAGCTCGACGACATCCGATTCGCCCGCATCAACGGTCGAGTTCCCCTCTACGCGGCGAGTCTCGCGAAGCTCGCGATCCTCCTCGCCGCGGAGGAGGCGATCGAGGAGGGAGTCCTCGAGGAGAGCCCGGACGTGCGGAAGGATCTGAACGACATGATCCGCGTTTCGAGCAACTCCGCGGCCACCCGCCTGATCGATCGGGTCGGCCTGGATCGAGTGGAAGCCTCGGTCCGTCGGTGGCGTCTCTACGACGAGAAGCGGGGCGGGGGCCTGTGGGTCGGCAAGCGGTACGGCTCGTCGCGGGAGCGCCGCGGGGATCCGGTGGCGAACCTGTCCCACGGGGCGAACGTCGTGCAGGTTTGCCGCTTCTACTATCTACTGGCGACCGGGCGCCTCGTGAGTCGGGACGCGTCGGAACGGATGCTGAAGGATCTGGTCGATCCGGGGTTGCATCACAAGTTCGTGGCGGCGCTGGACGAGGAAGCGCCGCGCGCGCGTCTCTACCGCAAGTCCGGCACCTACCGGCAATGGCACTCGGACTCCGTCCTCGTGTGGGGAGACGGCTGGCGCCGCTACATCCTGGTGGCGATGGTCGAGGATCCGGACGGAGAGCAGATCCTGCGGAGGCTGCTGCCCGAGGTCGAGACGATTCTCCATCCGTCGCCCGCCCCCGAGCGCGCAAGCGTGGAGTAGGCGGACGGATGTCCGACGGAGTCCCGGGCAGCGAGGACCGGGCCGGGAAGCCCGTCCGGGCACGACCAACGTCTCCCTTGTAACGGTCCGGATGCCGGTAGTACGGTGACCCGGTCAGGTTCCGGAGGAGTTCGATGGCACGGCCCGCCAGCCGACCGGAGAGCCAGTTTCGCGCCGCGAGCGGAGAAATCCGTCGCGGCGTTCTCGTTTTCGGATCCTGACGTCAGGAATCCTCGGAGGATTCCGGCGCGGCGCTCGGCGAGGGCGCCGCGACGTGCGGAAGGACACGCAAGGAGAATGACGATGAAGCTTCGATGGATACTGTCGACCGCGATCGTGGGCCTCATGGCTTCCTCCGCGTCCGCTCAGCTCGTGGTGGGCAGCGACATCTCGGGAGCCACGATCTACCACCTCGACGTCAACACCAGTGCGGCGACCCCGCTCCTGACCGGAGTGGAGGCTACAGCCTGGGGAATGGCGTACGACTGGACCACGAACACGCTCTACTGGAACAACGGATCCACGCTCTACAGCTCGCCGTTCAGCCTGAGCGGTCTCACGCCGACGAATCTCGGCACGATGTCGTACAACGGCGCCACGGTGAACTTCGTCGGCCTCGGCTTCCGGGGCGGGAAGCTCCTCGGCACGCGCAACATCACCACGGAAGCGGTCTACGAGATCGACGTGAACACGCTGCAGGCGACGTTGCTCTACCAGTACCCGAGCGCATTCGACTTCGGCGGGATCGACGTCGACCGCGTGTCGGACGTGCTGTACGGCCTCAATGATTCCACCACGGGCGGATCCGGTCGCGGGTTGTACGAGATCGACGTGCCCGGTATGAGCACGACGCTCCGGGCGCCTTATCCGGCCGGGGAGACGGACATCGACGGTCTCGCCGCGTTCAACGGCGTCGCCTACTACGTAACCGATGAGCCCGGGCTCTTCTACGTCTACGACATCGCTTCCGGCATGCAGACGGGCGTGTTGACGTCGCCGTTCACGGGCGCCGCGGTCTTCTCGGCGGCTGCATACGTCGAGGGCGGTACGGTGTCGATCGACGACACGTCGTGGGGACAGATCAAGAATCTGTACAAGTAGGCTCCCTCGGGAATTTCGTTCTCGTCGGTTCACGAACGAGGGGCAGCCCCGCCGGGGCTGCCCCTTTCTCGCAGAGCACCGGTCTCGCAGAGCATCCGGCCCGCGCGCCGGCGGAGTCCGGACCGTGACGCTACTCGTTGACGCGGACTTCCTTCACCGTCACCGCGACGGTGAGCCCGTCGCCCTCCGCCATCTGGCCAAGATCCGGCATCCGGCTCGCCATCATCTTCTCCATCATCTCGCGCTGCTCGGGCGGCATCTTCGCGAGCTCTTCCTTCATCTGGGCCATCGCCTCCTTCATCTGGGCGATCTCCGGAGAGTCCTGGCCGCCTTCGCCCGCGAGCTTCATGGTCGTCTTGAACGGCTGCAGCCAGCCCTTCACGTTGCGGTAGTCCTGGAGGTGCATGTCCATGGTGACGGGCTGTGGATTGCCGTTCATCTTCGCGGTGCCCGTCATCTCGATGCGGCGCAGGACGTAGTCCTTCTCGTCCACGTAGAACGTGCCGCTGCCCGGCTCGAAGTCCTCCGAGCCCTCGGCGTCGAACGAGACGTCCTCGAGGTCGTCGATCGTGAGGACGTGGCAGGCGTGCCCGTCGACCTTCTCGGATCCGCGGAGCTTCGCGTGCTGGGCGAACTTGTCGAGGTTCGTGTAGAACGACCCGGGATTCGCGCCCTCGGGGCCATTGGCGGCGACGAGCGCGGGATGCCCGTCGACCATCTTCTTTTCGAGGCGGGTTGTCGTCTCCATGCCCATGGTCTCCTGGACGATCGTGACGTTCTCGATCGATGCGAGGCGGCCTTCGTACGCGTCGATCGCCTTCTCGATGATCTTCTGGGCGTCGGCGGCGAGTGCGGGGGTGACGTGCAGCGTGAGGCCGGCGAGGGCGGCCAGGGCCAGGAATGGCAGGCGACGAGACACGAGATCCTCCGTACGGCTGAGTGAACGGGATGACCAGACCCGCCGATCGTACCGAGTCCGGGGGCCGATGTCGTGGGGGATTGACGGGCGGGGGGAGATCGCTCCGCGCGACCCTCGGAGGGGGCACTCCGAATCGACATGCGTCCCGGGCGGTCCGATCACGCGCGGGATGCGGTCGCCGTGTCTCTCGCGCCGGAGCGTCCGGCAGGTCGCGCCTCGTGAGGCGCTGGCGCCGGAGCTTGCATTCGGCATTGTCCCCGGGAGAAGATCTCGGAGAAGCCACCGGATCGGATCGAGGAGGTCGACATGAGAGCCGCTCACATTCTGCGCCTCGCGCTTCTCCCTGCTTTTCTCGCGTCCGGAGCATCTGCGCAGCTCGTGGAGCTCGCACCCGTTGCGGACACGGACGTCAACACCTCGCTCGATGCCCGTCGCAACGACAACTACGGATGCGACCCGATTCTCAACGTTGCGGGGAGTCGGGGAGGAGGCGGGATTCCGTACGGCGGGGCCGACGGGATTCGCATTCTCCTGCAGTTCGACCTCTCCACGGTCTCGGCACCGATCGGTCTGGCGGAGCTGGAACTGCATCTCTCCGACTTCCGGAACGACACGTCGGCTCAGGACTTCGCGATCGACGTGCATCGCGTCACCGAGGCATGGGAAGAGGGGGACGGGAACGAGAGTCCGCCTCACCCGGGCGGTTGTCAGGGAGTCGATCCCGCGTCGGGGGTCGCCTGGGTCGGGGCCGGGGATGGTGGCGACGCCAACAACCAGACCCAGCCCGCATTCGATCCGGCGATCGAGTCGACGCTCAGCTTCAACTCGCTCGATGCCACGGGCCCGGGAACCGCCTATGTCTGGGACGTGACCACGCTCGTCAACGGGTGGATCACGAACCAGTACCCGAATCACGGAATGATGCTGCGGGACGTGACGACGGATGGCTCGTACAAGGACGTGGGATTCGCGTCGCGTGAGCTCGACTTCAACGTCTACCCGGGATTGCTCTGGCGGACGGCGGCCGGCCCGTTGCTCCGGGTGTACTCGACCGTCTCGGTCGAGAGCATGAGCTGGGGCCGCGTCAAGGCGACGTATCGACAGTAGTGCGCCCGGGGGGGCATCGCCTCCGGGAGTTCCGGGCGAGCCTCGTATCATGTCGGTGTGGCCCGGCCTCCGTGAGGCGACTCCTGCTCGGAAGGTGGCTCATGTCTCGTCTCGGTCGGTCCATCGCGCTCACCCTTGCCGTTTCCGCCGGGTCCGTCGGCCCCGCCGACGCCGCGTGGACCCAGCTCTCCGGGCCTCACCCCCCGGCCGCCGCCGCCTTCGGTACCCACGGTTCCCTCGCGTTCCTGGGGACGAACGACGCGGACGCCGGCGACGTCTTCCGCTCCACGGACGACGGGCACACGTGGTCCAACGTCGGCATTCCGAACGGAGGCGTGACCGAGTTCCTGTCCGTGGGAAACGCCCTGCTGTTCGGGTCGTACCTGGCCGGTGTGTATCGCTCCACGGACGACGGCGATACCTGGGCGCGCGCGGATGCGGGGTTCGCGCCCTTCGCGACGCCGGCCGCGCTCGCCGCGGTGGACGGACAGACCGCGCTCGCGGGAACCGACGACTTCTCGCTCGGGGCTCTCTATCGCTCGACCGACACCGGCGCGACCTGGGCGCCGATCGACGGCGCTCCGGCGATCCGGTGCCGGGACCTGCTCGTGCTCGGCACCACCGTGCTCGCCGGGGGAGAGGCGATCGGGGTGCTCCGGTCCACGGACGCGGGTGTCACCTGGGCCGAATCGAACGCCGGGCTCCCCGCCACGCGACACGTCGACCGTTTCGTGCAACACGGTGCGTCGATCTTCGCCGCGATGCGGACGCCCTTCGCGGTCGCCGTCTCGCACTCCGAGGACGGCGGGGTCACGTGGAGTGCGGCGATCACGTCGGGACTTCCTTCCGCGTCGCAGGTGACCGCGTTCTTCGAGTCGGCCGGCGCTCTCTGGCTCGGCACGTTGACGACGGCCGGCGAATCGGGCCTCTACCGGTCCACGGACGATGGCGCCACCTGGCAGCGCCGGACGGGCTCCTTGCCGGTCCCGGATCGCGTGCTCGGTGCGGGAACTCTCGGCGGGGACATCGTGGTCGGCACGGTCGACGGTGCGTTCCGCTCTGCAGACGCGGGCGCGACGTGGGCCGCGAGCTGGCTCGGCGCCGCCGGGATCTCCGGCTCGCGGGCGGTTCTCGGGTCCGGGCCGGTGCTCCTCACCGGCCTCCATCACTTCGGGACGATCGGGCTCGGCATCCGTCGTACGACGGATCTCGGGACCACCTGGACGCCGGCAACCGGAATCGCCGCGAGCACGACGGCCCTCGACTTCCTCGAGTTCGGGGACACGATTCTGGCGGCGGCATACGGGGTGGACCGGGGCGTCGTTCGATCGACCGACGGTGGCCAGTCATTCGCGCCATCGAGTGTGGGGCTCCCCACGAACCTCACCATGAAGTCCCTTCACGCGCACGAGGGAACCGTGTTCGCGAGCTCGTGGACGGACCTCTATCGCTCCTCGGATTCGGGCGTGAGCTGGACGGTCGTGCCCGCGATGGCGAACGTGGAACGGCTCGTCTCGCTCGGCGGCGATCTGTTCGCCGGACGCTACGGGACCGGGGTGGTGCACTCGACGGACGGTGGCGTCACGTGGATCGCGGCCAATGACGGTCTTCCCCAGGGCGCGAGCACGTACGTCAACGACCTGGAGATCTTCGACGGCACGATCTACGCGGCCACGGCGGTCACGAGCGGTGTCTGGCGGTGGAACGGGGCCGCGTGGGAGAACGCGGGGCTCCCGGGCGCCTACGTGAACGAGCTCCTCGCGGTGGATGGCGCACTCCTGGCGGGCACGGCTCTGGACGGACTGCACGTGACCACCGACGGAGTGAACTGGACCGGGTTCGTGGACGGCTACGCCGGGGGAGAAGTCTGGGCGCTCGGAGTCGTGGAAGATCGGGTGGTGGCGGGGACCCGCAGTCACGGGCTCTGGTCGGTCCCGCGAGGCGACCTGCCCGCCGCGACGTCGGTGCCCGCGGGAGCGGCGGTCGCCTCCCTCACCGTGGCCCCGAGTCCGTTCCGCGCGATCACGCGCCTCGCGTTCTCTCTCGAACGCCCTTCGTCGATTCGAGTCACGATCCACGACGTCCAGGGCCGCCTCGTGCGCGAGCTGCTCTCCGGCGTCCGGCCGACGGGTCGCCTCGAGACGACCTGGAGCGGCGACGACTCTCGTGGTCGATCCGTGCCCGCGGGCGTCTACTTCGCGCGACTGGAGATCGGCGGCACGCCCGTGTCCACCCGTCGTCTCATCAAGCTGCGCTGACGAAAGAAGCGCCCGGATCCAGCGGACCCGGGCGCCTGTGTCGTTCGTCAGCTCCGCGCGCTAGCGGTAGGCGTTCTTGACCTCGCCCCAGCTCGAAGCGTCCACGGACGTCGCATCCTCGACGTTGAAGGAACCGTCGGAGATGAGGAGCGTGGCGCCGCTCGTCGGGTCGGTCGCCAGTCCGGAGAACGTCCCCACGACGTTCGTCGGGGTCACGACGTCGAACGTCACGGTGCCGCTGGTCGCGCTGTACTTGCCCGCCGCGACCGCGCCCACCAGCTCCAGCATCCAGTTGACGCCGCAGATGTCGGTGGGGGCCGCGTAGCCGACCGCGTCGTCGACGAACACGAAGAAGGTGTTCACGCCGTCGAACACGTACGTGCCGGCGCCGGGAGCGGTCGCACCACGCACGACGATCGCGCCCACGTCCGTGAAGTTCGAGCCGTCGGTGACGGCGCCCAGGACCACGAGATACTCCAGACCGTCGAGCGAGAACGTCGCCGAAGCCGAGCCTTCGTTGGCCGGATCCAGCACGATGTCGCCATCGGAAACGAACGACCCCGCGATCGATCCGCCGCCGGTCTGGGCGTATCCGAACTGGAGATTTCCACCGTTGATCTGAGTGTCCGTGCACGCGAATGCGGGTGCCGCCGCGAGCACGAAGGCGAAGAGTCCGGTAGCAGTAGCTTTCATGCGGGGGCTCCTAGCTGGTTGTCTGGATCAGGGAGAGTTGCTACCCCGGGGGGTTCGAGAAGGTTATCACAAGCGCGGACCGAGCGAGCGCCTTCGAATCGCGCCCTGCGTCCGGAAGTGGTGATGATTCGTCGATTGTTGCGTCCATTGACAGTGGAAATGACCGGAGGCGGCGCGCTGCACGGCGCAGGCGGAACCGGAGCGCGCCAGGGAGCCGTCCCGGGCCAGGACCGAATCGCCGTCGCCGGTCGCGAGCTGACGCGAAGGGCGGGGCCTCGGGAAGTTCCCGTCATCTCCTTCCCGCGGGAATCGTCCTGGCAACGTCGCTCGAGATCCGCTAGCGTCCGGCGAGTCGGCGGGATCCTCCCACCGGTTTTCAGGCACAACAGGAGAAGGAACCGATGAAGAGCACCGGGAATCGTCGCGTTCTGATCGCTCTCGTGTTTTTCGCCTTGCTCGCCGCAACGCTGATCCTCGTGGGACGGGCAGAAGAGGCGGTCGCCGCCTCGAACTGCACGTACTACAGCAACGCCAGCCACACGACGGTGGTGGGGCAGTTCGGATACGACTGCTGCAACAACCGTGTCGCGTGGGGCGTCAAGACCGCCTACAAGACGTGCGGGGGCTGCTTCCCCTGCTTCCCGCCGCCGCGGTAGGCCCACGAGTCGAAGCTCGTTTCAAAGGCGGGGCGTCCACCGAGGTGGACGTCCCGCATTCTTTTGGTTGGTTGCGGTCGACTCTCGGACGTAGATGACGTGCCGGTCGTGAATCCGATCGGCCTCGCCGCGAACCGTCCTGGGGGTGATTTCGTCGACCCACGGTCCCCGACCGGCGCCTATAAAGAATTGCGGGCCAGGAATACCAATATGGCGTTCATCGTTGCAATGCACTAGCGATGCGCTAGAGTGCGACGTGGCATCCGAAGGAGGATCGACCGTGTCGCGCAAGTCCAAGATCGAACCGGACCGGGAAGTCGAAGCCGAGGCTCAGTCGATCGTCGAGGACGCCCAGGAAGCCGAGGGCGCCGACGAATACGACGGCCCCCTGATCGTCGCGGTCGGCGCGTCGGCGGGCGGCCTGAGTCCGCTCGAGGAGTTCTTCGAGGAAGTCCGTCCGGGGGCGGGCATCTCCTATGTCGTCGTGCAGCATCTCTCCCCGGACTTCAAGAGTGTCATGGTCGAGCTGCTCAGTCGCCACACCGATCTCTCGGTGTTGCGGGTGGAGGACGGCACCGCGGTCGCCGAGGATACGATCTACCTGATTCCTCCGGGCAAGAACATGACGCTCAAGGGGGGGCGTCTCCGCCTCTTCGATCAGATCCGCACAGCGCGGCAGGTGCCGAACTTCCCGATCGACGGATTCTTCGAATCGCTCGCCCACAGTGCCGGAGATCGGGCCGTGGCCGTGGTTCTCTCCGGATCCGGAACGGACGGAACCCGCGGGGCCGAGGCGATCCACGCCGCGGGGGGTCTGGTCCTTGTCCAGGACCCGCAAACCGCCCAGTTCGACGGGATGCCGCTCAGCGTGATCAACACGGGTTGTGCCGACCGGGTCGCCACCCCGGACGGCCTGGCGCGCGAGGTCTGGCGTTTCGCTCGGGGGCGGGCGCGTTCTCCCGAGTCGGCGGGCGTACGCGACGGCCTGCAGCGTGTGGTCGCGGCACTGCGCGAGGAGGGCGAGCTGGACTTCGCCCAGTACCGGCCCACGACGCTGTTCCGTCGCATCGATCGCCGCATGGTCGTGATGGGGGTTCAGGAGTTCGACGACTACGCCGCGTTGTTGCGGGAGTCCGCACAGGAGCGCCAGACCCTGCGTCGCGATCTCCTGATCTCCGTGTCCGCCTTCTTCCGCGACGGAAAGGTCTGGGAGATCGTCCGCAACGACGTGATCGGTCCGCTCGTGGAGCGATCCTCGGTCCGCGACGAGATCCGCCTGTGGGTGTCCGCTTGCGCGACGGGCGAGGAGGTCTACACGGTCGGAATCCTCCTGCTGGAGGAGATGGAGCGCCGGAACAAGAGACTCCGCGCGAAGATGTTCGCCTCGGACGTCGATGCGGTGGCGCTGCAGCGGGCGTCCGCCGGCCAGTTCCTGGAGAGTACTCTGGTCGACGTCTCACCGGACCGGGTGCAGCGATTCTTCCGGCGCAGTCACGACGGCTACGTCGTATCGCGCGAGCTGCGGGAGATGGTGATCTTCTCGCAGCACGATCTCACCCGGGACGCACCGTTCACGCGGATGGATCTCGTCACCTGTCGGAACGCCCTCATCTACATGCAGCCGCAGCTTCAGCTCGATGTCCTGGAGTCACTGCATTTCGCGCTTCGGCCCGGCGGAGCGCTCGTGCTGGGGGTCGGCGAGGCGCTCACCGAGCTCGAGGGCGACTTCGAGCCGGTGGATCGTCGCTGGCGCGTCTTCCGCAAGCGAGAGGCGGCATCGCACCGGGGGGCACGCGCGGCTCGCCACCGTCGCACCACCCGAAAGCCGTCGGTGGCCGCGACGTCTCGGGGAGGCGGCGGGACGGACATGGTGTCTTCCGCGTTTGCGGCCCTGTCCGTGGCACGGGGAAACCTGTGCCTGCTGGTGGATGAATCGGGGTCGGTCATGCACGTGATCGGCGACGCCTCCCCGTATCTCAGCCTCTCGTCGGGACCGCTCTCCACCGGCGTGGCCCAGTTGCTCCGACGCGAAGTCGCGACGCCGGTGTCCACCGCCATTCACCGGGCACTCCGAGACGGCGAGGAGGTGCGATACCGGCACGTCCGCTTCACGAGGGACGACGTGGAGTATTCGGTCGGGGTCCGGGCCGTGCCGGTTGCGGGGACGTCGGGGGTGTCCGACTTCGCCGTCGTCGAGCTGTCCGAGGAGGCTGCTCTGGGATCGGACGGAGCGGCGGCAGACCTCGAGCACGACGTCGATCTGCAGATCGCGGATCTCGCCCGTGAGCTCCAGGAGACCCGAGAATCGCTTCAGACGACCGTGGAGGAGCTGGCCACCACGACCGAGGAGCATCAGGCGACGAACGAGGAGCTTCTCGCGTCCAACGAGGAACTGCACAGCACGAACGAAGAGCTCCAGTCCGTGAACGAGGAGCTCTACAGCGTCAACGCGGAGTACCAGAAGAAGATCCAGGAGCTCACGGTCGTCAACAACGACATGGACAACCTCCTGCGGAGCACCGAGATCGGGACGGTGTTCCTGGACCGGTCGCTCCGCATTCGACGTTTCACGCCGGCGGCGGCCCGGGCGATCCACCTCGAGTCTCAGGATATCGGTCGGCCGATCCTGCACCTCTCCCATGAGCTCGACGTCCCTGATCTGAAGGCGGAACTCGAGGCGTTCCTCGAGACGGGCGAGGCGCGAGAGATGGAGACACGAACCCGGGGAGGGGACCGGGACTACTACCTGCGCATTCTCCCGTATCGGATGGAGCGGCAGCGAGACGACGGACTGGTGATCACGCTGGTCGATACCACGGAGATCAAGCGGCGCGACCGAGCGCTCGCTGCCCGGGACGCCCAGCTGCAGATCGCGCTGGACGCGGGACGCATCGGGACCTGGCGATGGGAGGCCGGTGACCACGCGGTGGAGGTGACCGGCCGCGTCGGCGAGCTCCTCGGTCTCGGCGACCCCGGGGATCGAGTGTCACTCACGGATGTCGACAACCGGCTGCACCCGGACGATCGACCCGCCGACGGCGGCTTCGTGTCCGATCTGCTCAAGCGGGAGGGCGAGGACTACGAGCGGACTTTGCGGGTGCTGACCGAGTCCGGGAGCAGTCGCCTCGTCTATGACCGGGGGCGTATCTTCCGAGATGCCGCGGGTTCGGTGGTCGCGCTCACCGGCGCCCTCGCCGACGTCAGCGAGGTCGTGGAAGCGGAGGAGCGGATGTCCGGCGCGTTCGACGCCGCGCCCGCCGGCATTCTGCTCGTGGACGAGCACGGCAAGATCACGCACGCGAACGCCTGGGTCGTGAAGGCGTTCGGGTACTCGCACGAGGAGCTGGTCGGGCGGAGTGTCGACATGCTCGTGCCGGAGCGTCTCCGCGCGCCCCATGGAGACATGCGGGCCGGATACGTCGCCGCGCCTCGCGCGCGTCCGATGAACAGCGGTCTCGACCTGATGGCAAGGCGCAAGGACGGCTCCGAGTTGGCCGTCCAGATCGGTCTCGCTCCGCTGGAGACCGCCAGCGGCCGCCGTATCATCGCGGGCATCTCGGACGTTTCCGAGTTGCGCCAGCGAGAACAGGCTCTTCGGACCGCGAACCAGGAGCTGGAGCGGAGCCGGGAGCACTATCGACGTCTGTTCGATCTCGCCGCGGTCTCGATGTGGGAAATCGACTTCGAAGCCTTGCGCGGGAGACTGCCCAAGGTCGGAGAAGAGGAGCAGCTCGAAGCAGTGCTGCGGGAGGACCCGGCAAAGGTGCGGGAGTTGACTCGCACGCTGGAGGTTCGCGCCGTCAACGCGGCCACTCGGGAGATCCTCCAGGTTCCGGGCGACTGGGAACCGAACCGGTTGCTGGAGCTCATTCTCCGGGAGGAGGCACACGAGACCGCGATCGGAATGCTTCTCGCACTGGCGAGGGGAGAGGAGTACTTCGAGTCGGAGGCCACCGTTTCGTTCCCGGGCAGCCGCACCGTGGACATCTTCTACCGGATCCACTTCCCGCCGGTCGGCGCCGACGCGTCCAGCGTGCCGGTGAGCGTGCTCGACGTCTCCGGACTGAAGCGAGCCGAGCGGGAACTGCGGCGCGCGCTCGTCGATCTCGAACGCACGAACTCCGAGCTCGAGCAGTTCGCGTACGTCGCCTCCCACGATCTCCAGGAGCCCCTCCGCAAGCTCGTTTCCTTCAGTCAGCTCCTGGAAACGGACCTCGGCGACGACGTTCCGCCGAGGGCGCGGCGGGACCTCGAGTTCATCGTCGCTGCGGCAAGCCGGATGCGGAGCTTGATCCGGGCGCTGCTCGACTTCGCCCGGGCCGGGCGCGCCGAGATCGAGATGCATCCCGTGAACCTCAATCCGTGCGTCGATCGGGTCCTCGATGCGCTGGCGCTTCGCGTCGAGGAGACCGGAGCGCGCATCGAACGCGAGAAGATCCCGATGGTTCTCGGCGACGAGGCGTTGCTCACGCAGGTCCTGCAGAACCTCGTCGCGAACGGCCTGAAGTTCGTTCGCCCCGGCGAATCTCCGCACCTGCGGATCTACGCGCGGCAGGACGGAGGCTTCGTCTCGGTCGCGGTGGAGGACCACGGCATCGGCGTCCCGGCCGAGCACCGCGATGCCATCTTCGAGCCGTTCCGCCGTCTGCACGGGCGGGCCGAGTACGAAGGCACGGGCATCGGTCTCGCGATCTGCCGCAAGATCGCGGAGAAGCACGGGGGCGGAGTCTGGATCGAGGAGACCGAGGGGGGCGGCGCGTCCTTCTTCGTGAGCGTGCCCGCCGCTCCCGGGAGCAGTGCCTGAGATCGGCAAGAAGTGGCCAAGCCCCACCACCGCTCCGGTCGGCAATTCCCGAGACCTCAAGTCGGGACTTCCGAAGCCCGATCCCATCATCACATCCAGCAATGCATCGTAGCCGAATTGTTAGGGAGGCCCCTGACGGGAGTGACCCGTGCCTTCCACGAACGTTCGGGCACCTCACACGGTGCTGGTCGTGGACGACGATCCCGAGGATCGCGAGTTCACGCAGCGCGCCCTGGAGCAACTGGGGCCGCGTGTCGATTGCAAGTTCGCGTCCGACGGGGACGCGGCCATCCGGTTTCTCGAGGCCCACGCGGACGCCGATCTCGGCCGCCCGTCCGTGGTGCTCCTCGATCTCAACATGCCACGAGTCGACGGCCGGGGAGTGCTCCGGTACCTGCGCGAGCGTGAGGATCTGCGGGACATCTCGCTGATCGTTCTCACCACGGCCGAGGACCGGGTCGAGGCGACCCGTTGCTACGGTCTCGGTGCGGATGCCTTCGTCACGAAGCCCTCGGATCCTCGCGTCTATCTCGACTGGGTCGGTCGCGCGGTTCGATTCGCGCTCGGCCCCGACCCGGAGGAGGTGTCCGCATGAGGCACCCACTCCAGGTCGTTTCGATCGACGACGATCCGCAGGACGGAGTTCTCCTGGGTCGCGCGCTGGAGGCATCGCGTCACTGGGCGGTAGCGCACGCTCACTACACGGATCCCACCGCGGGCCTGATCTGCGTGCTCGAACGCGCGCCGGACATTCTGTTCCTGGACGTGCTGCTCGGGCCGCGCACCGGGCTCGACGTTCTCGAGCGGCTCGTCGAGGAGGGGTACTCGGGGCCCGTCGTGATGCTCACCGGCTACGACTCCCCGGACCTGGCCGTCGGCTGCATGAAGGCGGGCGCGTTCGACTGGATCGCGAAGCACGACCTGCGCCCCGACACCGTGGACCAGACGATGGCCGCCGCGGTCGAGTGGAGTCGCGTCCGCCGCGCGGGGCTGGATCGACAGCGGGATCTCCTGGCCGAGAATGAACGTCTGCAAGAGAAGAGTCGCCGCCTCGAGCGCGTGTCACGAGTGATCTCGCAGGAGCTCCAGACGCCGCTGGCCGTTGCCGCGGAGTTCAGCCGACTGCTCCGGGTTGCGGGAGAGGACGATTTCCGAGACACCTACGCGACGCTCGTCTCGGAGGCGTGCCGGCAGGCGGAAGGTCACGTCGCGGACATGTGGGACCTCGTGCGCATTGCCGAGGGAGACCTGCGGCTGGAGACGCGATCCGAAGCGGCCGGTGCGTTCCTCCGACGCGCGGTGAGCCTGATGTTGCCGCTCGCTACGAACCGTCGGGTGCAGCTGCGGCTGTTCGCGAGCCGGGGACTCGGGGAAGTCAATCTCGACGTTCGTCGCATGCTGCAGGTGCTCATGGATGTGATCCGGCACCAGATCGTCGCGTGCGTGGATGGCGGCCTCGTGGACGTTCGGGGCCGGCGCGACGGCGAGACGTTGCGAGTCTCGGTGGAAACGAATGCGGCCGAACCGGAGGCGCGTGCGCTGGTTCGGATGGCACAGGGAGAGGACCTCGGGGACGGATTCGAGATGCTGTCGCTGTCCCTGCAGCACGCGAGAGAAGTGGTGGTGCGCCACGGGGGAGAGCTGACGGCCGCGTTGCGCGACGAAGGCGGGATCGAATGGTCCCTCGTCCTTCCCGCGCGGGAGGCGTCCGGGGAAGGGACCCCGGCGATCGAGTGGGCCTGGCAGACCGACGTTGCGTCGGAACATCTTGCAGGGAGGACGTCATGAGGAAAACGCAAGGCGCTGCTACGGTCCGGGACCGGGCGGCGATCCTCGAGGAGAGCGCGAACAAGGAGGGCGCCGTCCATCCGGACGGAGTGACTCCGCCGGTGATCCTGGTGGTGGAAGATGACCTCGGAGATCGGATCCTGATCGAGCGGGCGTTCGAGGAGTGTGACAACGCCGTGCAGCTCCGCTTCGCCACGACCGGGGACGAGGCCGAGAGCTACCTGTTCCGGTTCGCGCGCGAGCGCGGATCGCTCCGGCCGGCGCTCGTGCTGCTCGACCTGAACGTTCCGGGCGTGGATGGTCGCGAGCTCCTCCGTGAGATCCGCGCCGACGCGGTGCTGCGACCGACGCCGGTCGTGGTGTTCACGGGCTCCGACGACACGCGCGATGTCTACGACGCCTACGACCTCGGGGCGAACTCCTACGTGCGCAAGCCGGATTCCGCGGCGGGGTACCGGAAGGTCGTGCGGATCTTCGAGGCCTACTGGTTGCGTCGAGCCGAGCTTCCGGGAGACGGCGGCGACGTTTGACGTGGGGGGCGCTCGCCCCGGGCGAAGGCGGTCTGCGCGGGACGGGCGCGGGGCGTCCCCTTCGGGGGGCGCCCCGGTTCCGTGTTAACCTCCTGCCCGGGAGGAAAACGCGATGTGCCGGAACATCCGACCGCTGTTCAATTTCGATCCGCCCGCGACGGACGACGAGATCCAGGCCGCGGCGCTCCAGTTCGTCCGCAAGGTGAGCGGCTTCACGAAGCCGTCCCAGGCGAACGCGGAGGCCTTCGATCGCGCGACGGCCCGCGTGGCCGGTGTCGTGCACGAGTTCCTGGACGAGCTCGTGACGGCGGCGCCGCCGAAGGACCGCGAGGTGGAGGCGGCGCGGGCGAGGGAGCGCTCGGCGCGACGCTTCGGGCGAGCCTGAGCTCTCGAAGTGGCTTCGCGACGAGTCGCGCTCACGGGCCCATTGCGTGCCCTCGGCGCCGGCCGCTACCATGTTCCCATGGAGATTCACGGACGGCACCGAAGATCGCGCCGCAACCTCGTCGCGCGGGGGACTCTGGCGTTCGTACTGGCGACGATGGGCGCGATCGGATGCGGGGAAACACCGCGGGGTGACGGTGGTTCGGCGCCGTCCGACGTCGCGCTGGATCCCGAGGTCGAGAAGCTCCTCCACGACCTCCGCGACCGCGCCGACGCGAATCCTCGGGACGCGAACGCCGCCGGCCAGCTCGGACTCGCCTACGACGCGAACTCCTTGCCCGGGGCCGCACTCGACGCCTACGAGACGGCCGCCGCGCTCAACCCCGGGGATCCGCGCTGGCCGTATCACGTCGCGCGCCTGCGGGCCGCGGAAGGGGACCTGGAGGGCGCCCTGGCCGCGCTCGAGATCACGCTTCGCCTCCAACCCGACTACGCGCCCGCGCACTGGCGCCACGGTCGCTGGGCGTTCGATCTCGGCCGCCTGGACGAGGCCGAACAGGCGTTCCGTGTTTGCGAGAAGCTCGAGCCGGATGCGCCCTACGCGCCGATCGAGCTCGCCCGCATCGACCTCCAGCGCGGGGAACCCGAGGCGGCCATCGAGCGACTCGAGCCCGTCGTGCGGCGCGACCCCGAGGACACGCTGGCGTACCACGTGCTGGCGGCCGCCTACCGGCAGGCCGGCGACGTCGACGCGGCTCGCGAGGCGCTGACCCACACCGATGCTCCGAAGCGTACCGACCGCCCCGATCCCTGGCGTGACGAGGGCGCCCGCTATCGGGTGGGGTTCGCCGCCGAGCTCGAGCGAGGAATCGCGCTGCTGGGAGAAGGGAAGCTGCAACCGGGCATCGAGATCCTCGAGCGGCTCCGCACCGGTCATCCGAACGACGTCTCGCTGCTCTCGAATCTCGGCACCGCCTACTGTGCGGCGGGTCGGCTCGGGCCCGGCCGGACGGTGCTCGAGCAGGCGCTGCGCGCCCGTCCCGGCCATCTCCCTTCGCTGCTCGGATTGATGGAGGCGCTGCGTCTCTCCGGGGATTCCGCGGGAGCGCTCGCGCTCGCGGACCGCGCGGTGGAGATCCACGCCACGAGCGGCGAGGCGCATCGCCAGCGCGCGATCCTGCTTCAGCGCGCCGGGCGACGCGACGAGGCGATCGAGGAGTTCGACCGCGCGGTGCGCCTCGGCCGGCGCGACGCCACGTCGCTCCTCGCGAGCGGGCGCCTGAAGGGCGAGGCCGGGCGCTGGGCCGAGGCGGCGAGCGACCTGCGTCTCGCGCTCGACGTCGATCCCACGCTCGACCGCGCGCGCCTCGAGCTCGCGCGCTCTCTCGCCGAGTCCGGCGACGGAGCGGCCGCGGAGCGGGAGCTCGCGGCCGTGGCCGACGCCCTCGGCGACCATCCCGAGTGGCAGCGGGTGAGACGTCTATTGGACGAAAAGGAGAACGCACGGTGAGTCGACGCGCATCGGGGGGCACGGCGCCCGCTCCAGGGATCGGCCTGGCGCTCGCGATCTCGCTCGGCGCGGTCGTCGTGTCGTCATGCCGCGAGGCGGATCGCACGCCGCCCGCACCGTCGCCCACGACACGGGCCACGACCGGGCCGGCGATCTCGCCCGAAGGCGGCGCTGCGGCCTGGTTCGAGGATCGCGCCGCGAGCTCCGGCATCGACTTCGTTTGCGAGTCCGGTCACGAGAGCGCGTTCCTGTTTCCGGAGATCATCCTCGGCGGCTGCGCGCTGTTCGACCTCGAGGGCGACGGCGACGCCGACCTGTACCTCGTGCAGGGTGGACGCAACCTGCGTCGCCCCGTCACCCCGGACACGCCCGGCAACCGCCTGTACCGCAACGACGGCGACTTCCGGTTCGCGGACGTCACGGAGGGCAGCGGCGCCTCCGATGCCGGCTACGGGGTCGGCGTGGCGGTCGGGGACTACGACGACGACGGGGACTCGGATCTGTACGTGACGAACGTCGGCGCGAACGTCCTCCTGCGAAACGACGGCGACGGGAGTTTCACGGACGTGACCGCCGTGTCCCGCACCGGACATCCCGGGTGGGGGACGAGTGCGTCGTTCCTCGACTACGACGCCGACGGGGATCTCGATCTGTTCGTGGTGAACTACGTGCAGTGGGCGGTCGAGGGCGAGTTCGATTGCCGGAACGCGTTCGGCGCGCTCGACTACTGCCTGCCCACGAACTACGGAGCGCCGGAGCCGGACGTCCTGTACCGCAACGAGGGCGACGGGACGTTCACGGATGTCAGCGAGTTCGCGGGGCTGCACACCGCCACCGGCAACGGGCTCGGGATCGCGTGCGCGGATTTCGACGGCGACGGTCGCGTCGATGTGTTCGTCGCGAACGACACGATGCTCGATCAGCTCTGGATCAACCGGGGAGACGGCCGCTTCGAGGACGAGGGCCTCCTCCGCGGCTGCGCGCTGGACGAGAACGGGCGGGCCAAGGCCGGAATGGGCGTGGCGGTCGCGGATCTGGACGGCGACCTCGATCGCGATCTGCTGGTCGTGAATCTGGAGGGCGAGACGGACTCCTTCTACCAGAACGACGACGGCTTCTTCTCGGATCGGAGCGCCGCGCACGGACTCGCGGGCGCCTCCCGGGGCTTCACGCGGTTCGGTGTGGGATTCATGGACTTCGACAACGACGGCCTCCTCGATCTGTACCAGGCGAACGGCCGGGTCCAGCTCTCGCCGGAGCCCGTGACCGCCGACGGCTACGCCGAATCGAACCTCGTCCAGCGAGGTCTCGGCACCGGCGGTTTCGAGACCGTCACGCCGATCGGCGGCACCGCCACGCCGCTCGTCGCGACGTCCCGGGCCGCGGCGTTCGCGGATCTGGACGGCGACGGGGGAGTGGACGTCGTCGTCGCGAACCGGGACGCGCCTCCCCACGTGCTCCGGAACGTGGTGGCGGGACGCGGACACTGGATCGGGTTCCGCGTGCGCGAGCGCAGTGGGCGCGACGCGCTCGGAGCGATCGTCACCGCCGACGTTGCGGGGCGGACGATCTCCCGGGACGTCGTCTCGGGCTACAGCTACGCCGCCGCGAGCGACCCCGTGGTGCACCTCGGCCTCGGCGCGAACGAGCGCGTCGAGAGCGTCACCGTGCGCTGGGCGGACGGCGCCGAGGAGAGGTTCGGGGACTTCGGGGCCGGATCGGTCGTGGTGCTGGATCGCGGCGCAGGCCGGTCCTGAGGCCTCGACGCGTCAGTCGGGATTCGTCGCGAAGACCGTGAGCTCCGTCGTGAACCCGCGGTCCTCCATCGCCAGCATCCCGCAGATCGCGTGGGCGATATCCTCGGAGCGGAGCTTGCGCTCGCTCAATTTCTGCACGCGACCTCCGGCCGCGGCGAAATCCGTCTGCACCTCGCTCGGATTCACCTGCATGACGCGAATGTCGTGCTGGCGGAGCTCCGCGCGCCAGCACTGCGTCATGCCACCGAGCGCGAACTTGCTCGCCACGTAGGCGGTGCCCCCCGCGAATCCCCGGGAGCCCGCGGTGGAGGAAACGTTGACGATGTTGCCGCCGCCGCGCTTCACGAAGTGACGCGCGGACTCCCGCGCCATCAGCATGGCCCCGATCACGTTCGTCTCCAGGACTGCGAGGAAGTCCTCGACCCGCAGGTCGTCGAGCTTCGCGAAACGTCCCCAGCCCGCGTTGTTGATCAGCGTGTCGAACTCGCCGAACTCCCGGATCGTCTCCGCCACGAGGCGTCGCGCGTCGTCTTCGTTGCCGACGTCGCCGGTGAGCGGGAGCGCGCCGATCTCCTTCGCGGCGGCCGTCACGACGTCGCCGCGCCGGCCGCAGATCGCGACCTGGGCGCCGTGGTCGCGCAGCATCCGCGCGGTGGCGAGACCGATGCCGGCGCTGCCTCCCGTGACCAGGACCTTCGCATTCTCGAGCTTCATCGTGTCACTCCGCAGGTGGGGAGGCGAGGGCGAGCCGCAGCTCGGCCGAGTCCGCCTCCGTCAGTTCGGTGAAGTGCCGCGCTCGGTCGACGACGTCGGCCGTGCCGAGGTACTCCGCGGCGCAGTGGGCGTGGATCGCGCCGGCCGGTTCGAACCGCGCGTCCTGGAAGTACTGGAGCTTGATCCGCCAGGCGTCCTTGGGGATCGGCTCCCGGCACGCGCGGCACTTCGCCCGCCCGGACGGGGATCGCTCGGCGCCGCACACGCGCGGCAGCCGCCGATGCTCCACTCCGAGGGCCGCGATCCCTTCCAGTCGCTCGCGATCGGGGAGCGGCTCGGTGAGTGAGGGAAGCGCCTCGCGGAACGTCTCGGGCCGCGCAAGCGCGCCGCACTCGGGATGGAACCACAGCGTCATCTCGCCTTCGGCGTACGGATTCGGCAGTCGCTCCCCGAAGCGCAGCTCGCCCTTCGCGATCGCACGGCCGCAGGCGCGACACTTGGCCCGGCCGGAGGGCGCGATCTCGAACCCGTGCGGCACGGCTCAGTCCAGGAAGCCGTGCTGGCGCATCCAGTCGTCCCGGACGAACTTGGTCAGGTAGTTCCGGATGGAGTCGGGCAGGATCGTCACCGCGCGCTTCGTGCCGGGATGTCTCGCCACCGCCTCGAGCATCGCCCAGACCGCGGAACCGGAGCTGCCGCCCACGAGCAGACCCTCCTCGCGGATCAGGCGGCGCGCCATGTGGAAGCTGTCGCGATCGTTCGTGTAGATCCACTCGTCGATGTGGTCGTAGGTCAGGACGTCCGGCACGAAGTCGTAGCCGATTCCCTCGACCTGGTACGTCTTCACTTCCTCGCGCCCGCCGAGCACCGAGCCCTCGGGGTCCACGCCGACGACCGTGATGTTCGGGTTCTTCTCCTTCAGGTACCGCGCGACGCCGGCGATCGTGCCCCCGGTGCCGGCGGTTAGCACCGCGAGGTCGAGGGAATCGCCGAAGTCGTCCCAGATCTCCTTGCCGGTGCCGTAGTAGTGGGCGAGTGGGTTGTTCGGGTTCGCGTACTGATCCGGGATCCGCGAGTCCGCGATCTCCTCGTTCAGCCGCTTCGCCACTCCGAGCAGGCTCTCCGGGTCGTCGTGGGCCGCCTCCGTGGGCGTCCGCACGATGCGCGCGCCGAGCGCCTCCATCACGACCTGCTTCTCCTGGCTCATCTTCTCGGGCATCGTCACGATGAGGTCGTAACCCTTCACCGCGGACACGAGCGCGAGCCCCGTCCCCGTGTTGCCGCTGGATGGCTCGATCAGTGTGGTGCCGGGGCCGATCTCGCCGGACCGCTCGAGCTCCTCGATCATGCGGACCGCGATCCGGTCCTTGACCGACCCGCCCGCGTTCAGGAACTCGCACTTCGCGAACAACTCGACCCCGAGATCGCGGCCGATACGGTTCAGGCGTACGACCGGCGTGTTGCCGATCGTCTGGAGGATGTTGTCGTAGATCATGGGGCCTCTCGGTCCGGTGACGGAAACGGGGATCGAAAGGCGAAGGGTAGCAGGCGCGGCGGAGTTCCGGAAGGGAGGGTCAGGATCCCCCGTCGCGGCCGAGGATGTCCGCGACCCGTCCCACCAGATCGGGAGCGCGGGACTCCAGGAGGTGACGGAGCTCCGAGGTGGCGGCGGCCCGGCCGGCCTGGTCGAGCAGGGTGCCGAGTGCCTCGCGGCCGATCTCGCTCGCCGGCACGCCCTCGGAGCCGCCCAGGTCCGACAGCGTGAAACCCGGGAGGTCCCTCTCCGTCCGCTTCCCGCCGAGGGCGGTGGCGTCCACCGTCACCCGCCCGCCTTCGAACACGAGGCTGCGGACCCGCAGTCGCGGATCGCGGGATGCCTCGGCCTCCGGCACGTGCTCGCGCAGGCGATCGCGCAGCACCTGGAGGTTCGTCTTGCCGCGCTCGTCGAACTCCAGCACGAGCTCGGGACCCGACACGCGCAGCTCGTCCAGCGTGAGCGGGGTCTTCCGGATCGTGGACGGGTCGACGTCCAGGGTGAAGCGCTCCACCCGGATCGCGTCGCTCCCCGAGAATCCGTCGGGGTTGCCCACGGCGAGGCGGTCGACGGTCCCGGCTCCTTCGGCGAGCTCGAGTTCCACGCCGCCCACGGCGACCCGGGAGCCGGTCAGCTCGGATCCCTCACGCTGGATCGCCGCCGCCACGAGCGAGTCGAGCGAGCGGGTGATCCAGAGGACGCCGGCCACGGCGAGCAGAACGACGAGGGCCGAAAGGCCCGGAACGAGCTTGCGCACGAGAATCTCCAGTGGTTTTCGAGTCGAGAAGCTCGGGCGGACCGGGTCGGACCGATGGTTCCGGCCTCCGATCCACTCACGCCTGCCCCGTTCGCGTGATGTCCCCGGTACCGCCCTGTTGTCGGGTACGCCCCCAGGCGCGGCCCGACAGTTCTCGACTCGGTTGGCGACTTGCCGGCCGTCGCGAGCGCGGACGGGCGGAGCTGTCTACGCCGGGTGCGGGCCCCGCCCACGCTCCTTGACGTCGCCAACCAGGCTTGACCTAGCAATCCGCAAGGGACGTGCCATAACGGCCAAGTCGGTCGTTCGGGTCAGGAAGGGCCGAGAGCGAGCCCTCCGGCCGAGGACACCGAAGGGGAGGTGATCGAAGTGCGAAGTTCTTACAACCAATTGGAAAACCTTGCTCGATTCGACGGCGTTCGGCGCGAGACGGCCCGGAACGACACCGGGGGCCGCCGAGAAGGCGACCCCCGGGTCGGGGGGAGACGGCGGCTCGGGTTTCCGGCCGGCGTCTGAGCGGGACGCGGCCGGAATCGGCCTACCGGAGGATGACCATCTTCTTCTCGCCGCGATTCTCACCGTCTACGGCCAGTCGCGCCCAGTACACGCCGGCGGCGACCCGACGCCCATCGTCGTTGCGGGAATCCCAGCCCACGAGATGCGAGCCCCGCGTGAACGGGCGGGAAATCAGATGACGGACGCGGCGTCCGGTGACGTCGAAGATCTCGAGCCGCACCTCGGCCGCCGGGCGCTCCAGGGAGAATCGCATCGACGTGTTCGAGGCGAACGGGTTCGGGAACACGTTGTCGAACGATCCGTCGGGCCCTTCGGCGAACTCCGGCACGCCGACCGGGAGCCCCACCGAATCCGGCCACGCGATCGACTTGACGTACGCCACGAGCTGACTGATCTCCGTCGAGTTCAGGTGGGACGTCGTTCCGTGCTGGTCGCTCGGGTTGAACGAGGTGAAGACCTGCGTGAGCGTCGTCGCGAAATGGTGGTGGAGGTACGGGCCGGTGTCCCACACGCCGATGAGCGACGGCGTATCGAACCCGGCCGCCGCGTCCGTATCGGCCGGATCGATCGTACCCACGTCGTGCTTCACGAACGGCATGTCCAGCGTGCTGTCCGTGAAGAACGGCGGCACGTGGCACGTCGCGCAGCCGACCACGGGGTCGTTGAACAGGATCTCCCCGGCCTGAGCGTCGGGCGTCAGGCTTCCGTCCGGCATCAGGAACGGCGTGTCCGGACGATGAAGCACGGTGTTCATGTAGGCCGCCATGTCGTCCAGATCCTGGCTCAGGCCCGCGTTCGGCGCGCCGAGCGGCGGATTGCCGCCTCCCGGGATGAGACCGGGCCCGCCCATGAACTCGATGATGCCGAAGTTGTGGTCCTGCATTTCGTCCTTGTCGCCGGTCCAGTCGTGGGCGCCGGTGAACGCGATGCCGCGCATGTCCGGCGTGGCGCGGAGGTGCTTGCCGAACTGGGAGAGATCCCACGGGCGTCCGTCCGCCTTGCCCCACACGTGGCACGAGGCGCAGGATCCGCGCTCATCGAGCGACATGTCGCCCTTGGACGTGAAGAACAGCTGCTTCCCGTGCAGGACCGCGGTGGCGAGCGGATCGAACGTCGTCGCCGCGACCGTGGTGACCACCGTGTTCGTGAGGGGATTGATCACGGTGATGTCGCGGCTCAGCCAGTTGGATACGTACACCCGCGACCGGCTCGGATGGGCGACGATCCCGATCGGCGCCTTGCCGGCCGGGATGATCGCGATCTCCAGCGGATTGAGCAGGTCGTCGTCGATGACCATCACGTTGTCGCTGTGCAGATTCGCGACGTACGCCCGACTGGCCTTGAAGTCCACGGCGATCGGTCCGCCGACCGGGGTCCCCCCGGGATAGCCGGTGGCGGGGGAGCCGCCCTCGCTGAGGAAGTACGTGTTGTCACGCAGATCCTGACTCGTAACGGTGCTGATCGGGCGGATCGTCGCGTGGACGATGTTCTGCGGCGTGAGCGATCCGCCGGAGAGGTTCCCACGCGTGGTGTTGATCGTGTTGTTCGGCAGCCACAGGAGCCCGTCGTACGGAGGCGGCGCGATGATCGGGTTCTGGACGGTCGAGGGGTATCCCGCGATGTCCGTTCCGAACACCTGATTGATCAGGATCTCGGACTTCGTGGAGGTGGACGGGAAGTAGGTCGTCACCCGACCGAAGAACTCCGGGTTCAGCAGGTGCGTGATCCAGACCCGCTCGGCATCGCCGCGGACGGCGATCCCACGGGGACGCCGGTAGAGCGACAGGGTGTTCGTCACGGTACGCGTCGGCACGTCGAACACGAACAGCTGATCGGAGCCGGACGCCGTCACGAACGCGGACATTCCGGAAGGATCGAACGCCACGCCGAACGTCTCGAATCCGGCGGGCAACGAGTCCACCACGGCACGGGTCGCCGCATCCACGATGTAGACGTGGTCATCGCGCTCGGAGGTGACCCACACCTCGCCGTTCGTGGGATGGATCGCGAGACACCACGGTTCGCGCGCGATCGGGATCTCGGCGAGGAGCGTGTTGTCGTTCGGCGTCTGGACCTTGATCACGGACACGGTGCCGTGGTCCGGATTCACACTCCAGAGCTCCTCTCCGTTCGGCGTGATCGCGAGGGCGGAAGAGCGGGTCGACTGGGCGGCCAGGATATGGAGGTCGCCCGGGTCGGTCGCGGTCGTGCCGCCGTTGTTCGAGACGTCGAGCGTGAGGTGATTCACCGGCGACACCGCGGTGAAGTTCGCGAAGCGGATCCCCTGGATCTCCAGATCGTCGCCGGCCGCGAAATCCGACGTGACGTCGAACACCGCGGTCTTCGGGTCATCGTAGTGGACGATCGAGGAGACCTTGGCCGCGGCGCTCCCGGCCAGCACCGCCGTCGAGTCCGTGGTGAACCACGTCATCGAGATCGCGGCGGGAATGCGGATCCGCAGGTCCTGCCCCGCCGTGATCGTGGCGACGGTCGCGTCGTCCGTGATCGTCAGGGGGCGATTCGGTGTGGCCTGCCCGCCCACGATGAAGTTCTGGAAGGTGGCCGACTCGATCGTGGGTGCGCCCGTGCGGATCGTCTTGTCGTCGACCGCGGTGACCAGGCCGTCGTTCGCGACCTCGAGCTCCAGCTGGGCCGGAGGCGCCGTGGCGGAGAACGCCGCGAAGGACAGGTCGGCGATCGTCAGATCTTCGCCGGCGGAGAAATCGGCCGTCACGTCGAGGACGAGCGTGCGATCGGAATCCTCGTAAGTGACGGCGGCCGCCACCTTGCTGGCTGCGGTCCCGCCGAGGGTCGGGGTGACGTCCGCGGCGTCCCAGGTCGCGGGGAACGAGGCCGGGATACGGATGCGGAGGTCGTTCGCCGCGGTGATCGTGGCCGTGCCGGAGTCATCCACGACGGTGATCGGGCTGATCGCCGTGGGCGACGCCGCCACGACGAAGCTCTGGTCCGCACCGGACGAGATCGAGGCCGGAGCCGAGTTGACGGTCAGAGAGGCCGTGGACGAGTCGTTGGTGGCATTGGAATCCACGCCATCGGAGCCGCCGACGGAGGCGGTGTTGTCGATGGTG